>QKHF01000212.1 GCA_003250135.1 Paracoccaceae bacterium
ACCGCCGCGATATGGTTGATGGTGAAGGCCACCGCCGCCGTGGGCGCGATGTCGGCCGGGTCGCTGATCTTCTGGAAATAGGTCTTCTGCGCGAAGGCCATGGCGAACAGAAGGTGGTCGACGACATAGAGCGCCGCCGCGACCCAGGCGGGCCAGTCGAACAGATAGATGCCGGCATAAAGCGCGAATACGCCAAAGAGGCCGACATATTCGAACATCAGCACGACGCGTTCGCCGAACCCGCCGATGGCGCGGCCCACCATGGGCGCGAACACCATGTTGGCGATGTAGTTGATCAGGAACAGCGCGGTCAGCTCATGCACGTCGAAGCCGAATTTTTCGACCATCATGAAGGCGGCGAAGACCACGAAGATCTGCCGCCGCGCGCCGCCCATGAACACCAGCGCGTAATACAGCCAGTAGCGCGCGCGCAGGATCATCTTGCGGTGCTGGACGACCGGCGCCTCGAATTGCGGGAAAGCCAGCCAGCAATAGAGCGCGATCAGCACCGTCGCGCCGCCGCCCGCCAGATAGACGATGTCGTAGGACAGCTCGAAGGTCCGCCATGTCATGACGATGGCGCCATAGGCGATCAGCGACCCGGCCGAGCCCGCCGAGATCAGCCAGCCCAGCACCTTGGGCGCGCGCCCCTTCTCAAGCCACTGCAACTGCAGCGACTGGTTCACCGTCTCGTAATAGTGAAACCCGATGGAGCTGAGCACCGTCGTCGCCAGCAGCCCCCAGAAACTGGGGAATTGCGAGGTGGCCGCCGTCGCCGCGCCCAGAAGAATCAGCGCCGCCAGCGCCAGCGCCTGCTCGCGGATATAGCGAAGCAGGAAGATCACCAGGAAGGCGAGGAAGCCGGGGATTTCCCGGAAGGTCTGCAGCCAGCCGATATCCGAGCCGTCGAAGCCCGCCGCCTCGATGACGAAGTTGTTGAGGAGCGCGGTCCAGGTGGAGAACGCCAGCGGCATGCCGATCGCCATCAGCACCAGAAGCGTCTCCGGCCGCCGCCAGCGCGGCAGCGCCTTCGCGTCCTCAAGTGTGATGATGCTCGCCATGGGCTTGCCTCCAGCCACGGATCCTCGCCGCAGCGACTGGAGGCTTAACTAATGCTTATGCGCCCGCTTCGCCAATCAAGAGATGTGATCGGTCTGTTTCCGGGATGTGAGCAATCAGGCGGCGGCGCCCGACAATCCCCAGCGCACCCGCGGTTTCTCGGCGGGTTCTCGCAATGCTATCCTCGCTGCAGAACTCGCGATGATTCGAATCGCCCGCATGTTCCCGTTGAATTTCACAGCTTTGGAGCTGTGGCGGCGTTCGACATCCACATCGAGGAGGTTCACCAATGAAACCTTCACGGGCCGTGGCGTGCGTCTGCATCTATCTCGGAACGGCTTCCGGCGCTCACGCTCTCAGCGAGGACGCCGAACGGATCGTGAGTCAGATCGAGAAAAGTGGGGAGCTGGACAGGTTCTGCGCCAGCAATCAGGACACGAGAAAGCGAATACTCCAAGACGCCTCGCTGAAGGTTAAGGACAGCCTGCCCACCCAACGGGCGAAGCAGCAATTCGGCGGGTTCATGTATCAATCGAAGCCTGAAGCCTCGGAGTTCATTAGGGAGCACAAGTGCTAGCAAGCGGAGTCGGCGAAAATTGTCCGCCCGAGATGTCGTGCTTGAGCCTCGTTATTTCCCGTAGCGCCGAACCAGAGCGGACATGGCCTCGCCGCCTTCGGCCAGAAGGCCATGCTCCACGCCCTCGCGGTCGCGCGCGTCCCGGTTCTGGCTGACCTTCCATTTGCCCGTCAGCGTCTCCACGGCGATCTCGACGCCGACGATTCCCTTGATTTGCCGGTCCACGAACTCCTCCGGCGCGTCCGACACCGCCCAAGGCTCGGGCCGATCGCGCTCGTTGCGCGCGGTCAGTTCGGTCAGATGCGCCAGCAGCCAGTCGCGATCCGCATGAAAGCGCAACATCCCGTAGGCGTGAACCACCGCATAATTCCAGGTCGGCACGACCTTCCCGTGCTCGGCCTTCGAGGGATACCAGGACGGTGTGACGTAGACCTGCGGACCCTGGAAGATCGCCAGGACCTCCCTCGCCTCCCGCCCGCCGCCCGCCAGCGGGTTCCCGGCGGCGACATGGCCCCGAAGCACGCCGTTTTCAGACAGTTCGGGATGCACGACCAGCGGCAGGTGGTCGGCCATCAGCCGCCCCCCAGCTTTGGAGACAAGCGTCGCGAACGGATGCGCGTGCATGAGGGCGTGCATCACCTCGGGGCGCTGTTCCCGGAAAAGCGGCGGCTCGAACATGGCGCGTCCCTCGCAACAGA
>QKHF01000109.1 GCA_003250135.1 Paracoccaceae bacterium
GGGCGGTCGTTCCAACATGCCGGCCGCGCATGATCTCGAAAGCCGAGACGCCGACAGCCGGTACCCCCAGCGCCAGCGCCAGACCGCGCGCAGCCGAGACCGCGATGCGCACGCCGGTGAAACTGCCAGGGCCGACGCCAACCGCGATGGCGTCGAGATCGCGCCACGCGACCTCCGCCTCGGCCAGAACCTCCTCCAGCATCGGCATCAGACGCTCGGCCTGCCCGCGCTCCATCGGCTCCATGCGTTCGGCGCAGATCGCGCCGTCCTTCAACACAGCGGCCGCGCAATGCGCGGCCGACGTGTCGAAAGCCAGAATAATTGGATCGTTGACGCCCATCAGACCCCGACCGGGCGCACCTCGATCACTTCGGGGATGTAGTGACGGAGAAGATTCTCGATCCCCATCTTCAAGGTCATGGTCGAGCTGGGGCAGCCCGCGCAGGCGCCCTTCATGTGCAGGAACACCACGCCGTTCTCGAAGCCGTGGAACGTGATGTCGCCGCCGTCCTGCGCAACGGCCGGACGCACGCGGGTGTCCAGCAGCTCCTTGATCTGGGCGACGATCTCCGCATCCGGCCCGTCATGGGCGTCATGACCGTCGCCGGTCGAAGCGCCCTCGATCACCGGCTTGCCGGAGGTGAAATGCTCCATGATCGCGCCGAGAATGGCCGGCTTCACATGCGCCCATTCCACGACTTCCGCCTTGGTGACGGTGACAAAGTCGGGTCCCAGGAACACGCCGGTCACCCCGTCCACGGTGAAGATGCGGCTGGCGAGCGGCGACTTGTCCGCGGTGTCCGGCGCGGGAAAATCGGCGGTGCCCGCCGACATCACCGGCTGGCCGGGCAGGAATTTCAGCGTCGCCGGATTCGGGGTCGCTTCGGTCTGAATGAACATGGCAGGATCCTTTCGCCCCTGATGTGGCGCGGTTGCGGCCTGAAATCAAGAACGATTCTAAAACGAGTGGTCTAGGCGAGCAGCCGTCTCAACAGACCGCGTCGATCTCTTCGAGCGTCAGGGAGCCGGGAACGATGGTGACCGGAATGCGCATCTTGGTGATGTATTTGGTGGTCAGCGCCTGCACCAGAGGTCCAGGCCCCTCGCCGCTGACGCCCGCGCCCAGCACCAGAAGACCGATATCCTCGTCCTCTTCGATATGGGCCAGCACCTGTTCGCGCTTCTCGCCCTCGCGGATCGCGAATTCCGGCATCACGCCTGACAGCGAGCGGACTTCGTCGGCCAGACTCTCAAGCCGCTCCTCGGCTTCCTCGCGGGCTTCCTCGCGCATCACCTTCTGCACGCCGATCCAGTGCTGAAACTCCTCCGGCTCGATGATGTAGATCATCACCAGCCCGCCATTGGTCTTGGCGGCGCGCCTTGCTGCGAACCGCAGCGCGTTCATGCATTCTGGCGTCGAATCGACGACGACGAGAAACTTGCGCAAACCAGCGCCTTTCCAGCGGTTGATCCTGCGTCGAGGATGGCCGACAGGCGCTTGGCGCGCAAGCGAATCGCTCGCCCGCGCGCTTGGGCCGCCCCGCGCTCAACCGGCGCGAAGCAGGCCGACCGTGTCGTAAACCTCGTCGACGATCGGGTCGGCGATGGCCCGAGCGCGATTGGCGCCATCCGCCAGCACCGCGTCGATATACGCGGAATCAGCCTTCAGACGGCGCATTTCCCCGGCGATCGGCGCCAGAGACGCCACCGCCAGATCAGCCAGCGCGGGCTTGAAGTCCGAGAACGCCTTGCCCGCGAACTCGCCCAGCACATCGGCCCGGCTGCGCCCCGACAGCGCCGCGTAGATGCCAACCAGATTGGCCGCCTCGTCGCGGCCCGCCAGCGCGTCCAGCGTCTCGGGCAGCGGCTCCGGATCGGTCTTGGCCTTGCGGATCTTCTTCGAGATCGCATCGGCGTCGTCGACCAGGTTGATCCGGCTGAGGTCCGAAGGATCGGATTTCGACATCTTCTTCGACCCGTCGCGCAGGCTCATGATCCGGGCGGTATCGTCCTGGATCAGCGGCTCGGGCAGCGGAAAGAAATCGGGTGCGCTGAAATCGTTGTTGAACTTCTGCGCGATATCGCGGGACAGCTCCAGATGCTGCTTCTGGTCCTCGCCCACCGGCACATGGGTGGCGCGATACGCCAGAATGTCCGCAGCCATCAGCACCGGATAGGTGTAGAGGCCGACCGAGGCCTTCTCGCGATCCTTGCCCGCCTTGTCCTTGAACTGGGTCATCCGGTTCAGCCAGCCGATGCGGCCCACGCAGCTGAGAACCCAGGCCAGCTTGGCGTGGGCGTCCACCTGAGACTGGTTGAAGATGATCGAC
>QKHF01000201.1 GCA_003250135.1 Paracoccaceae bacterium
TTCAGCCGGCGGACGATCGCCGGGGCGCCATTGGCTTCGCCGGCTTCCAGCGACCAATACCCGGCCTCATTTGCGGATTTCAGGGTGACGTTCAGGAAGACATGGACGATTTCGTCCGGCCCGTTGAGCGGGCGCAGCGCCGCGCGGGCCTTCTTGCCGCCATCGGTATAGGCGACCGCATCCGGCGTGAAGAGCGCGAGGGCGGCTTCGTGGTCCTGCGCGGCGGCCGCGGCCATGAACCGGTGCAGCAGGTCTGTCACCTCCGCAGGCGGAGCATCGAAGCGCGGGCCGCTTTCCTGCAGGCGCCGGTGGGCGCGGCTGACCAGCTGGCGGCAGGCGGCCTCCGACTTGCCAGTGGCAACCGCGATCTCGTCATAGCCTGCATCGAAGGCCTCGCGCAGGATGAAGGCGGCGCGTTCCGGCGGCGTGAGGCGTTCCATGGCCCAGAGGAGGGCCAGTTCGCATTCCTGCGCGAGGGCGAAACTGTCCTCGACGCTGAGACTGTCGCTTTCCACCAGGGGCTCCGGCAGCCAGGGGCCGGGATAGGTCTCGCGGCGGGCGCGGGCCGAGCGGAGGGCGTCGATGGCGATGCGCGTGGCGGTGCGGCGGAGCCAGGCGCGCGGGTTCTCGATGGCGGCATGGTCGGCCCGTTCCCAGCGCAGCCAGGTGTCCTGCACCGCATCCTCCGCTCCCGCGCGCTCGCCGAGCATGCGGTAGCAGAGGGCGGTCAGGCCCGGGCGTTCGGCTTCGAAGACGGCGGCGTCGGCACTCATGCGGCGAGCTTCACCTGCTTTCCGGCAAAGTCCAGCCTGCGGCAGGCCTGTCCGTGGCCGAGACCGCGCTTGAGGACCGGATAGATGCGGCCGGAGGCGGCGGCGAAGGCGCAGGAGACGGCGGCCTTCTTCCCGAATTCGCCCTCGATTTCGCGGCGGAGATCGTCGGCGGCCGGGTCTGCGGTGATGGCGAGCATGGCGAAGCGGAAGCCGAGGCCCATGGCGCCAGCCTCTTTCGGGCGGCCCTCGGCGCAGGCCTGGAGCGAGTCCGGGTCGGCCCCATTGGCGAGGGCCATGTCGATGACGAGCTGGGCGCACGGGCCGCAATCGCCTTCGAGTGTGGAGGCGAGGAGGGCCCCGGTCCAGACGGCCAGGCCGGCTTTCGGGCCGCGATACTTGTAGAAGCCGGGCAGGCGCGACAGGCCGATGGCGGCGCCGGGGGAGACGTCCACGATCTCGTGGAAATAGGTCACGTCATAGCGGAAGGCCCGGCCGAATTTTCTGACCTGGGCGTGGAGGAACTTGCGGATCATGCTGTGGTTTCCTTGCGGGTGAAGTTGAGGGCGGCGGCGAGGGCGAGCCAGGCGGGGATCTGGATGCCGGTGAGGTTCACGAGGGCGATCTGGTCGAACGGGGCGCCGCGATGGATGGCCCAGATCCAGACGTGGAAGAGGGCATGCAGGCACGGCCAGGCCGCGCCGCAGATGGCGGCGGTACGGTCCAGCCTGAGCGCGCCCCAGGCGAGCGCGGCGGCGCTCATCCCGAAGGCGAGGGCGATGTCGCGCACGAAATGCGGGTTGAACGGCCCCATCATCGCGACGCCGGGCACCATGTCATACCAGGTGTGCGGCATGACCCACATGGTCAGCGCGTTGCCCGCATTCATCGCGGCGATGAGGAAGAGGACGGGTCTCCACATGTCTTGTCTCCTGTTTCAGGAGCAAGACGAGACAGCGCGGGATTTTGTGACAGGGAAGAAACCGCTTGCCGAAAAAAATGTGACCGACTCTGATGGGCGCCGGTAAGAAGGAGATGGTCCATGGACCTGCACATCCGGCGCATCATCCTGTTCACCTCCAATATGGAGGCCATGACCGCGTTCTACCGGGACGTCATCGGCCTGAAGGTGGCGGGGCGGGAGCCGGGCTGGGTCGATTTCGACGCCGGGGCCTGTCATCTCGCGCTGCATGACGATGGCGGCAAGCCGGGCAAGCGGCCGCCGAAGATCGTGTTCCACGCGAAGGACGTGGCGGCGGCGCGGGGCACGCTGGTGCGGCGCGGCGTGAAGATGGGGCCGGTTGTCTCGGCGACGACGTTCGACATGTGCAATGGCAAGGACCCCGACGGGAACCCGTTCCAGGTGTCGAGCCGGAAGTAGTGGTGGTGCCTAGTAGCGGGTCGCCTGCGTCGCCGCGCCGTTCCAGTTGGGATCAGTGACGGTGGTGATCGTATTGTCGATCGACTTCATGGAGCGGGCGAAGTCCCAGTCTGCTGAGCTGGCGCCGGACGGAGCGGTGGGATAGGCGACACTCGTGTTGGCGGCGGCTGCCGACC
>QKHF01000284.1 GCA_003250135.1 Paracoccaceae bacterium
TGGAAGCAGAGTGGAAGGAGGAGGAATAATGGGCCTCGCTATCTTATTGTGCGGCTTCGCCGCGGGCATCGCCATCGGTCTGCCCATCGCCTTCGCGCTCGGAATCGCCGCGCTCGCCGCCGCGTTCTATGAGGGCGTTCCCGAGCTCATCGTCTTCCAGCGCATGATCGCTGGTATGAACGTGTTCTCGCTTCTGGCGATCCCGTTCTTCATCTTCGCCGGTGAGCTGATGATGCGCGGTGGCATCGCCATGCGGCTGGTGCAATTTGCGCAGACCGTGGTCGGACAGATGCGGGGCGGCCTCGGCTTGGTGAACGTCTTCTCCTCGATGCTATTCGGCGGCATCTCCGGTTCGGCGGTCGCCGATACTTCGGCGCTCGGCTCGGTCATGATCCCGATGATGCGCGAGAAGAAGTACGACGACGACTATTCGGTGAACGTGACGGTCACCTCGTCCATCGCCGGCGTAATGGTTCCGCCAAGCCACAACATGATCCTCTATGCGCTGGCGGCCGGCGGCGGCATTTCGATCTCCTCGCTGTTTCTGGCGGGCGTCGTGCCGGGGGTGATCATGTGCCTGTTGCTGGGCGTCGCCGCTTATCTCGTCGCGGTGCGTCGCGGCTATCCCGCCGAGGCTTTCCCAGGGTTTCGGGTCGCGGCTTGCGCCGCCGCTTCGGCGCTGCCCGGCTTCCTGACCGCCGTGGTGATCATCGGAGGCGTGGTCTCCGGCATCTTTACCGTCACGGAGTCCGCCGCCGTCGGTGTGATCTACGCGCTCTTGGTGACGCTTCTCGTCTACCGCTCGCTGACTCTGCGCGATTTCTGGGACAGCGTCGTTCAGGCGATCCGCACCACGGCCATGGTCATGGTCCTGATCGGCACCGCCACGTCTTTCGCCTATTTCCTCGCACTGTACCAAGCGCCCGCGGCGATCCTGGATTTTCTGCTCGGCATCAGCGAGGACCCAATCGTTCTCTTGTTGCTGATCAATATCGCGCTTCTGGTGCTGGGCGCCTTCATGGACATGGGCGCGTTGATCCTGATCTGCACGCCGATCTTTCTTCCGATCGTGACCAAGATCGGAATGGATCCGGTGCAATTCGGCATGTTGCTGATGATGAATCTCGGTCTGGGGCTAACGACGCCTCCGGTCGGCGCCTGCCTGTTCGTCGGCTGCTCCATCGCTAAGGTGAGGATGGAGAGCGTCGTCCGCACAATCTGGCCATTCTACGCCGCCGTGCTGATCGCCCTGCTGTTGACGACGTATGTCCCGGCGATCTCGCTCACGCTCCCGAGTCTCTTCGAGTTTAAATAGGGGTCAAAGATGCTGGAGAAACTTCTGATCACCGGAGCCGCCGGCGTCGTCGGCCGCCTCGTCAGCGACAAGCTGAGCCATGTGGCCAAATCCGTTCGCCTCAGCGACATCGCCGAACCCGCAGACCTGCGCGAGGATGAAGAGTTCATCGCCTGCGATCTCGGCGACCGGGACGGCGTGGACCGGCTGGTGGCGGGATGCGACGGCGTTCTGCACCTCGGCGGCGTCTCGACCGAGCAGGGCTTCGGCAAGATCCTGAACGCCAATATCGTCGGAGTGCACAACCTCTACGAAGCGGCCCGGCGCCACGGCCAGCCGCGAATCTTGCTCGCCAGCTCTAACCACGTCGTCGGCTTCTACCGGCAGGATGAACGGCTTGATGCGAACGCGACGCATCGGCCGGATGGCTGGTACGGCGTCTCCAAATCCTTCGCCGAGGCGGTCGCGTTGATGTATTTCCACAAGTTCGGACAGGAGACGGCGATGGTTCGCATCGGCTCCTGTTTCCCTGAGCCTGTGGATGTTCGGATGCTCTCCACCTGGTTCGCGCCGGAGGATTTCATCGCGCTTGTCGAACGGGTTTTCGCTGCGCCCCGCCTGGGATGTCCGGTGATCTACGGCGTCTCGGACAATGACGCCACCTGGTGGGACAACTCGGACGTCGCCTATCTCGGCTGGCGTCCGCGCAGAAACTCCGGCGACTTCGCCGCCAAGGTCGCGGCGACTGCGGCCGCTCCCGACAAGGACGACCCCGTCGCCCTTTATCAAGGCGGAAAGTTCGCCGCCGGACCGATCATCGAGGACTGAGACATGACGCAACCGACATACACCCCGACCGGCCGACACCTGATTGGCGGCGAGTGGGTCGCGGGCGAGACGACCTCCCCCTCTCCCCCTGCGCACGCGCCGGCGCACGCCTTCTCGGTGGGAACGCCCGACCATGTCGACGCGGCCTGCACGGCGGCCGAAGAGGCGTTCTGGAGCTACGGCTATT
>QKHF01000102.1 GCA_003250135.1 Paracoccaceae bacterium
TCCCCCCGGCGTCAGGCGCGTTTCAACCGCGAATCAGTTCATCGCGGACGGAGGCGAACACATCCTCGAACATCTCCTGCGTCAACCGCCCGGTGTTGGTGTTGTAGCGGGAGCAATGGTAGCTGTCGAAGAGCGCATAACCGCCCAGCTCGTGCCGCGCCCCATGGGCGAACTTGTGCGCCGACAGCTTGCCGCCTAGCGCCCGCACCGTGCTGTCATGAGCGATCTTGCCCAGCGCCACCAGCACGCGCAGCTTCGGCAGCGCCGCGATGCGGGAGACGAGATAAGGGCGGCAGGCGTTGATCTCCGCCCCCACGGGCTTGTTCTGCGGCGGCACGCAGCGGACGGCGTTGGTGACCATGGCGCCCACCAGTCTCAGCCCGTCGTCCGGGCGAGCATCAAACGTTCCTTGCGTGAATCCGAACTTTCCCAGCGTGCCGTAGAGCAGCGCGCCCGCGAAATCGCCAGTGAAAGGCCGTCCTGTGCGATTGGCGCCGGTGACCCCGGGAGCGAGTCCGACCACCAGCAACTCCGCGTCCGGGTCGCCGAACGAGGCGACGGCGCCATTGAACCAGGCGGGGTTCGCGGCCGCGTTCTCGCGCCGGTAAGCGACCAGACGCGGGCAGACCGCGCAGTCGCGCGGCGCTTCGGGCGGTGCTTGGTTGTGCTGTTTGGCGGGCATCGGCGGGGCGATACGATGCGCCCGCCGTCAAGGCAAGGTCAGATATCCTCGCCGTACTCCTGACCGTCGTCCTCACGCGGACGCGGCGGACGCGGCGGGCGGCCGATCACGTCCTTCAGGTCTTCAAGCTCGATGAAGTTGTCGGCCTGACGGCGCAATTCGTCGGCGATCATCGGCGGCTGGGACCGGATCGTGGAGACCACGGACACCCGGACGCCCTTGCGCTGCACGGCCTCGACCAGCGGACGAAAATCGCCATCGCCCGAGAACAAGACCATGTGATCGATGCGGTCGGCCATCTCCATGGCGTCGACCGCCAATTCGATGTCCATGTTGCCCTTGACCTTGCGCCGCCCCATGGAATCGGTGAACTCCTTCGCCGGCTTGGTCACCATGGTGAAGCCATTGTAGTCCAACCAGTCCACAAGTGGCCGGATCGGAGAGTACTCCTGATCCTCCAGCAGGGCTGTATAGTAAAATGCGCGAACAAGTTTCCCGCGAGACAAGAACTCGGAGCGTAATTTCTTATAGTCGATATCGAAACCCAGCGCCTTCGCAGCTGCGTAAAGGTTTGATCCATCGATAAACAGCGCCAGGCGCTCGTCGCGGTAAAACATGATCACTTCCCGTCGGGCGTTCGATTTTTAGTTGGAGCTCGGCAGATCCGCCAAACGCGCTGGCAACGTAAGCCACTCAAAAATAAGCGCAAGTGGGAAATTCGGACACTTCACCCAACCATAAATTGTCTTGAACTCGGCCGCGTGACACTAAAGACGAACAAAAAGCCGTAAAGTGTCTTCGGACAAATTCGTAAATTCGAAAAGTAGAGTGTTTTGCTTCGGGACAAGTGCGCGAAACAATATTTTTCCGCGATGCGGCGCCGCCGGCCCGCCAAAAAACCGCACTTGCGTCCACACAGCCAAGCCGGTATCAGGTGCGCTCTTGCGAGACATTTGAAACTGCTTGGAGCGTCGCCAATGGCCCGCGTCACCGTCGAGGATTGCGTCGATAAGGTTCCGAACCGGTTCGAGCTTGTCATGCTGGCCGCGCATCGCGCCCGCTCGATCTCGTCCGGCACGCCAATCGCCGTGGAGCGCGACAACGACAAGAACCCGGTCGTCGCCCTGCGTGAGATCGCCGATGAGGCGGTCGCGGTCGAGGATCTGCGCGAAGAGGCGATCGAAAGCCATCAGCGCCAGATCGAGGTGGACGAGCCGGAAGAGGATTCGATGGCCCTTCTTCTGGGCGGCGTCGGCGACGCGCCGGTCGAGGACGTCTCGGAAGATCAGCTTCTGCGCGCCCTGATGGCGGAGCAGGACAGAGGCTGACGCAACGTCCCGGCGCGACCTCTGGTCATACCTGCTATAATTGAGCCTGCGGGAGCCATCGCTTATGGCTCGACAGACCCGCGCGGCTTTCCCGGCGCGGGGCGCAGCGCTGGAGACAGACGGGCGTGATCCGTCAGTATGAACTCGTCGACCTGGTCAAGGCCTACAATCCCGATGCGGATGAGGCGCTCCTGAACCGCGCCTACGTGTTCGGCGCCAAGGCGCACGCCGATCAGCAGCGCGCCAATGGCGAGCCCTATTTCGGGCACCCGCTGGAAGTCGCGAAGATCCTGACCGAACTGAAGCTGGACGACGCCACCATCGTCACGGCGCTGCTGCACGACACGGTCGAGGACACCGACGCCACCCGCGAGCAGGTGGAGAAGCTGTTCGGCAAGGAGATCGCGCAGCTGGTCGACGGCGTCACCAAGCTGGGCCAGCTGGAGCTGAGCAGCAAGGAGACCGCGCAGGCGGAGAATTTCCGCAAGCTGCTTCTGGCCATGTCAAAGGACGTGCGCGTCCTTCTGGTCAAGCTGGCCGACCGGCTGCACAACATGCGCACCATCAACTACCTGCGGCCTGAGAAGCGGGTCCGCATCGCGCGCGAGACCATGGACATCTTCGCGCCGCTGGCGGGCCGCATGGGCATGCAGGGCATGCGCGACGAGTTGGAGGACCTCTCCTTCGCCGTGCTCAACCCGGACGCCCGCGTCTCCATCATGCGGCGCTTCCTGACGCTGAAGAAGCAGACCGGCGACCTGATCCCACGGATCACCGAGGAGATCGAGGCGGCGCTGAAGAAACAGGGCGTCGAGGCGCTGGTGATCGGCCGCGAGAAACGCCCCTACGCGATCTGGCGGAAGATGGAGGCCAAGAAGATCTCGTTCGAGCAGCTCTCGGACATCTATGGATTCCGCATCGTCACCAAGACCGAGATCGACTGCTTCCGCGCGCTGGGCGCGGTGCATCTGACCTGGCGTCTGGTGCCGGGGCGGTTCAAGGACTACATCTCGGGCCCCAAGGCCAACGGGTACCGCTCGCTCCACACCACCGTCATCGGGCCGGAGGCGATGCGCGTCGAGGTCCAGATCCGCACGCAAGAAATGCATGAGGTCGCCGAGACCGGCGTCGCCGCGCACTGGGCCTACAAGGACGGCAAGCGCGCCGAAAACCGCTTTGCGGTCGACCCGTTCCGCTGGCTGCGCGAGCTCGTGAACCGGTTCGAGACCGGCGACGCGCCGCAGGAGTTCCTGGAGCACGCCAAGCTGGAGATGTTCCACGACCAGGTGTTCTGCTTCACCCCCAAGGGCGACGTGGTGGGCCTGCCCAAGGGCGCGACTCCGATCGACTTCGCGTACGCCATCCACACCGATATCGGCGACAGCTGCGTCGGCGTGAAGGTGAACGGCCAGCGGGTGCCGCTGTGGACGCGCCTCAGGAACGGGCAGACGGTGGAGATCATCCGCGCCTCGGCCCAGCGCCCTTCTCCGGTCTGGGAGGAGATGGCCTTCACCGGCAAGGCGAAATCCGCCATCCGCCGGGCGCTGAGGCACTCGGCCCGCAGCGAGCACATCGCGCTCGGCCGCCAGATCGTGAAACAGGCCTTCGCCCGGATCGACAAGGAATCGAATGACAAGGCGATGGAGACAGCCGGGCGCAAGCTAGGCTGCCGGTCCATCGACGACCTGCTGGAGCGCGTGGGCGCCGCGCAGATCACTGGGCGGCAGGTGGTCGAGGCGGTCTATCCCACCGCGCCCGTCGAGGACGGACAGGGCAATTCGCTGCGCGCGCTGGGCCCGCCCGTGCGCGGGGTGCGCCGCGGCGCGGCGGTCAGGATGTGCGAGCATTGCCGGCCGATCCCCGGCGACCGGATCGTCGGCATCGCCAAGGATTCGACCGGCGTCGTGGTGCACGCCATCGACTGCCCGCTTCTGGCCGAGCATGAGGATTCCCTCGCCACCTGGCTGGACCTCAGGTGGGACGAAGACGCCGACCAGTCAGCCGACCATGTCGCGCGGATCGACCTTACCGTGGCGAACGAGCCTGGGGCGTTGGGAATCGTCTGCGGCCTGATCGGCGAACAGCGCGCCAATATCGACAACATCATGGTGACCGACCGCAAACCGGATTTCTTCATCGTCCGGGTTGATCTGGAAGTGCGCGACGTTAAACACCTAGCTGGAATAGTCACCTCGCTGGAAGCGCAGGCGATCGTCAACGACGTGATGCGCCCGCGCGCGCACCCGGCGGATGAGGCGGCCTGAGCGCAGCGCTGAACAAGGAGCCTCGCCGATGGACGACGCCGCCGTATTGCAGGAGTTCCGCGACGCCGGCGCGCTGCTGGAGGGGCATTTCATCCTCTCGTCCGGCCTTCGCAGCTCGGTTTATCTGCAATGCGCCCGCGTGCTGATGGACCCGAAGCGCGCCGACCGTCTGTGCGGCGCGCTGGCCTGGAAGGTGCGCGAGAAGCTTCGCGAGATGGGAGAGGAGGTCGATCTCTGCGTCTCGCCGGCCATGGGGGGCGTGATTGTGGGCTACGAGACCGCGCGCCAGCTGGGGCTGAACTCCATCTTCACCGAACGCGTGGACGGCGAATTCACCCTGCGACGAGGTTTCGAGATGCCGCCGGGCGCTCGCTGCCTTATGGTCGAGGATGTGGTGACGACGGGCCTGTCGTCGCGCGAATGCATCGCGTCGATCGATGCGGCGGGCGGACGCACGGTTTTGGCCTGTTCTTTGATCGACCGCAGCGGGGGGGCTGCGGATGTGGGCGTTCCTCTGGTGTCGCTGGCGCGCATCGACGCGCCCAGCTATCCGGCGGACCGGCTGCCTCCGGAATTGGCCGCGATCCCAGCGGTCAAACCAGGCAGCAGGGGGCTCGCGAAATAGGGTGACGGCTACGGCGCATCGGGCGCCGCGGGGGCGAGATGATCTTCAAGCGACGAGAACGGTTGCCTTTCTGGAACCGCGTCCGAGGATTCTTCGCGCCCAAGAAGGGCTGGCGCCGCGGGTTCGAGTATATCGGCCGCCGGGTTCAGCGCCTGCCAGACACGCCGCACAACATCGCGCTGGGCTTCGCCTGCGGGGCGTTCGCATCGTTCACGCCGCTCTTTACGCTGCACATCGCGCTGGCGGTCGGGCTGGCGTGGCTTTTCCGCTCGAACCTGATCGCCGCGGCCTTCGGCACGGTGGTGGGCAACCCGATCACCTTCCCGTTCATCGCCGCCAGTTCGCTGAAGCTGGGCAACTGGATGCTTGGGCTCGAGACCGGCGTCGAGGAGGTCGGCCACCTGACCATCGCATACGTGATGGACAATTTCTGGGAGTTCTTCTGGAGTATTTTCCTGCCTTATCTGGTGGGCGGGCTCGGACCGGGGATTCTCTGCTCGATCGCGTGTTACTACGTGCTGCGCCCCATCGTGGCGGCCTATCAGAAGCGCCGGCGCCTGCGCATCCAGAAGCGCGTAGAGAAAGCGGCGCATGCGCATCACGAGATGGCGCATCACAAACGCGGCGCCACGCCTCATCTGGAGCAGGTCAAGGACAAACTGGCCGAACGTCGCCGCGAAAAGGACGAGTCCGGCGCGGATGACGCGGCTCAAAAAGGGGAGCGGCGCGCGTGAGCCGAACCGAGCCCAGCCCAGCCGGCCGCCTGCGCCTCGGCGTCAATATCGACCATGTGGCGACCATCAGGAACGCCCGCGGCGGCGCCCATCCCGACCCGATCAAGGCGGCTCGGCTGGCGGCCGCGGCCGGCGCCGACGGGATCACGGCGCATCTGCGCGAGGACCGGCGGCACATCACCGACGAGGATATCGAGGGGCTCACCGACCTCCTGAACGGGCTGCGCCTGCCGCTGAATTTCGAGATGGCGGCGACCGCGGAGATGCAGGCGATCGCGCTGCGCCACAAGCCGCACGCGGTCTGCATCGTGCCGGAAAAGCGCGAGGAGCGGACCACCGAGGGCGGACTGGAGGTGGCGCGCGAGGAAAACCGCCTCGCCCATTTCATCGCGCCCCTGCGCGAGGCCGGCTGCCGCGTCTCGATCTTCATCGCCGCCGACGAGCGCCAGATCGAAGCCGCGCACCGGATCGGCGCGCCGGTGATCGAGCTGCACACGGGCGCCTATTGCGACGCCCATCACGAAGAGCGCTTCGACGCGCGGGACGCGGAGCTGGAGCGGTTGCGGAACTGCGCGGCCTTCGCCCATGACCTTGGGCTGGAAGTGCACGCGGGGCACGGTCTGAGTTTCGATACGGTCGCCCCGGTCGCGGCGTTCCCCGAGGTGGTGGAGCTGAACATCGGCCATTTCCTGGTCGGCGAGGCCATCTTTTCGGGCCTCGACAGCGCGATCCGCCGGATGCGCGACGCGATGGACGCCGCCCGGCGAGAGGCGTTCGGAGAAGGGGCCGCCTAGGCGCGGACCGGGACCGGGAGGGTCGAGATGATCATCGGCATGGGAACGGATCTGGCCAATATCGAGCGCATTGGCGGCACGATCGACCGGTTTGGCGACCGCTTCATCCAGCGTTGCTTCACCGAGATCGAGCAGGCCAAGTCGGAACGCCGCAAGGAGCGCATCGCCAGCTACGCCAAACGCTGGGCGGCGAAGGAGGCGTGCTCGAAGGCGCTCGGGACCGGCCTCAGAATGGGCGTCGCCTGGCGCGAGATGGGGGTGGTCAACCTGCCCTCCGGCAAGCCCACGATGCAGTTGACCGGGGGCGCGCTGATCCGGCTGGAGGGGCTGATACCGAACGGCCTGTTCCCCTATATCCACGTCACCATCACCGACGATCATCCCTGGGCGCAGGCCTTCGTGGTGATCGAGGCTCTGCCCCACGCGCCCGCGTGACGGAACGCCTCACGCGCCGCTTGACCTTCCGTCGCCGCCGCGCGACAACGCGCCGTCCGCCGGGGCGGGCGGGCAGGAATCCTGTGTAAGTGACGCCGACGCGCCTGTCGGCCGGAAAGACGGACGGATGGCCAACGCGGCGATGAGCAAGACCAAGAAGAAGGAAAGCTTGGGCGACATCGCCAAGACGGTGTTCTACGCGCTGCTGATCGCCTTCGCCTTTCGCACGATCCTGTTCCAGCCCTTTTCGATTCCCTCGGGTTCGATGAAATCGACGCTGCTGATCGGCGATTACCTCTTCGTGTCGAAATCCGCCTATGGCTGGTCGCGGCACTCCATGCCGTTTTCGCCGCCAATCTTCGACGGTCGGCTGTGGGGTGCGGAGCCGTTGCGCGGCGACGTGGTCGTTTTCAAGTATCCGCCCGACGGGCGCACCGACTATATCAAGCGGCTGATCGGCCTGCCCGGCGACGTCATCGAGATGCGCGAAGGGCTGCTCTACGTGAACGGCATCGCCGCCAAGATGGAGCGCGCGGGCGAGTTCATCGAGCCGTATGAAGGCAGCGTGCGCTGCTCGGAGCGTCGGGTGATCGACGGCGAGACCATGTGCGTGAAGGAGCGCTGGATCGAAACCCTTCCTGGCGGCCCCTCGCATGTGGTGCTGAACGCCGACGACAATCACGGCATCTACGACAACACCGGCCCGATCACCGTGCCCGAGGGGCATTATTTCTTCATGGGCGACAACCGCGACAACTCGCTGGACAGCCGCGAGCCGCGCAAGGTCGGCTTCGTGCCGTTCGAGAACCTGATCGGCCGCGCCGAGGTGATCTTCCTTTCCACCAAAGGGGCGTTCTGGGAGCCGTGGAACTGGCGCTTCGACCGCTTCCTGTCCGACATTAAGTGACAATGGCGCCGCGCAGACCCGATCCCGGCGCGCTGATCGAACGGCTGGGCCTCGGCGATCTCGACCGCGCCCTGCTGGAGGAAGCGCTGACCCATTCCTCCGCCGGGTCGTCCGCACGGCCCGACAACCAGCGGCTGGAGTTTCTGGGCGACCGCGTGCTGGGGCTGGTCATGGCGGAAGCGCTTTACGCCCGCCATCCGAATGAGGCCGAGGGCAAGCTGGCGCCGCGATTCAACGAACTGGTGCGCAAGGAGACCTGCGCCGAGGTGGCCGAGTCGATCGGCCTCGGCGATCATCTGCAGCTTGGCCGGTCGGAAACGCTGTCGGGCGGGCGGCGCAAGACCGCCCTGCTGGGCGACGCGATGGAGGCGGTGATCGCCGCGATCTATCTGGACCAGGGGCTTGAAGCGGCGCGGAACGCGATCCTGCGGCTGTGGGGGCCGCGGCTGACCCAGCAACGAGAGGCGCCGCGCGACGCCAAGACAGCGATCCAGGAATGGGCGCAGGCGCGCGGACTCGCGCCCCCGAAATATGTGGAGATCGCGCGCGCAGGCCCGGACCACGCCCCGGTCTTCACCATAGAGGCGCGGCTCGCCTCGGGCCCGACCGCGACGGCGCAGGCGCAATCGAAACGCGCGGCCGAGCAGGCGGCGGCGTCGGCGTTGCTCGATCAGGTGGAGACGGCGAATGCGTGAGACGCGTTGCGGCTATGTCGCGCTGATCGGAGAACCGAACGCGGGCAAGTCGACCCTTCTGAATGAGATGGTCGGGGCCAAGGTCTCCATCGTCACCCACAAGGTTCAGACCACCCGCGCGCGCATTCGCGGCGTGGCGCTGGAGGGCGACGCGCAGATCGTTTTCGTCGACACGCCGGGCCTGTTTCGCCCCCGCCGCAGGCTGGACCGCGCCATGGTCGCGGCCGCGTGGTCGGG
>QKHF01000257.1 GCA_003250135.1 Paracoccaceae bacterium
AGGGCTGGATGAAGGCGAGCCCGCCGCGCAGCGACCCGGCGGCGAACGGTCCGGTGCTGCGGATCGCCGCCGGCCTGCCCGCGCCCGACGCGGACCGACTGCCGGGCGACGCCCCAGAAGGCCGCCTGCGGCTGCTGACCCCGAAGCCGCACTATTTCCTCAACTCCACCTTCGGCGACACCGCCCGGCACCTCCAGCAGCAGGGGGAGCCGGTGCTCGAAATGAACCCGGCCGACGCCGCGAGGCTGAGCCTCTCGGACGGGCAGGTCGTCACAGCTTCGAACGACCTTGGCGCCGTGAGCGCGGCGCTGAGCGTGACCGATGCGATCATCGCGGGGACGGTGGTGATGGAAGGTAAATGGTGGTGGCGACGCAGTGGAGACGGCGCCGCCGTCACCAACCGGATCTGCGCCGGAGAGTGGACCGCGACCGGCCAACCCGCATTCAACGATACGTTCGTTGAGATCGCGCCCGCATCTCAGTAGAGGCCGCTTCAGCGGCCGGGCGTGGCGAAGACCCGGATCGACGCCTCCAGCCCCCTCAGATCGAAAGCGCCGACGTCTTCGAGCGGCCGCTTTGAGAGTTCGGCGACAGGCTCAGTGATCAAGAGGTCCCGCCCAACGGTCTTGCACAGCGACTCGACCCGGCTTGCGGCGTTCACCGCCTTGCCGATCACCGTGAAATCCAGCCGCTGCGGCGCGCCGACATTGCCGAAGAAGACATGGCCGCGATGAAGCGCGATTCCGGTGCGGAGCGGCCGCCAGCGGGCGCCGGGCGCCGGCCCGTCATCGGATGCGTTGAGCCGGTCCAGCGCCGCCAATGCGGCTTCGGCCGCCGAGATCGCCGCCTCCGCCGCCGCCTCTTCGGTAGCGAAGTCCGCGAACGGGAAAACCGCCAGAAGCCCGTCGCCAATGAACTTCAGCACGTCGCCGCCATGGTCGGTCACGGCGCCGCACAGACAGTCGAAATAGGCGTTCAGGACTGCGGTCAACTGCTCATCGGAAAGGCGATCCGCGAGTTGGGTGAAGCCGCGCAGGTCCGACGCCCAGATCACCGCTTCGATCGCCTCGCCGCCGCCGCGCGTGATGGCGCCGCTCAGGACGCGCTGGCCCGCGTCGTCGCCAAGATACGTGGTGCAGATGTTCTCGGAGATGCGCTGCGCGATGTGACGTTCGATATGCAGCGTCAGCGGCCGCAGGAGGCGCTCGATCGCCTCGAACTGCGGTTCGGAGAACCCGCCGGCCTGTCGCGTCGCCATGGTGGCGGCGTTGTGATAGGCGCCGCCGGTGCGAAGCGGCAAAGCCGCGTATTCGGTGATCCCGATTTCCGCCAGTTCCTTCATAAGGGGGCTGGACTGCTCTGCGCCCCGCCCTTCCAGCAGCGTCCGAAAACGCACGCCGGTCATGATCACGCTGTAGAGTGGGCTACGACGAAATACGTCGCTCGTCCGCGCCGAAATGCTGACGTTCGCTTCGTCGCAAAATCCGTCGTCAACCGTCCAGATCAGAGTGTAGCCATAAAGCTGCGGATGCAGTGTTCCGGCGTGCAGACTGCAACGCGCGATCGGCAGCCCCGCCGCGCGCAGGCGCCAGATGAATTCCTGGTAAAGCGCCAGCAGATCGGTTTCGGCGAGCGCATCCGCCAGCAGCCAGTCCTCGACGTCCTTGGGCGTTTGCAGCGCAAGCGCGCCGTGATCGAACTCGCCGCGACGCAGCAACGTCATCTGGCTGTTGTAGGTCCTGGGCGCAGGATCCGTCAGGGCTTCGATGGACGACTTTGGCTTCAGCATCGGATCACTCGCATGGATGCCCGGCCCTGCCGCGGCGAACCGAGGTCGAGGACCGCGGGACCGCCATCTACTCTCCCTCGAAGGCGCAGAGCGCGGTCACCTCGACGCCCATCGCCTCCAGCTTCGCCCGGCCGCCGAGATCGGGCAGGTCGACGATGAACACTGCGCCGATCACCTCTCCGCCCAGCCGCTCGATCAGCCTGATCCCGCCCTCGGCGGTGCCGCCGGTGGCCAGCAGATCGTCGACCAGAAGCACGGTCTCGCCCGGCTCGATGGCGTCCTCATGGATCTCCATGATCGCCTCGCCGTATTCCAGCGTGTATTCCTGCTGCAGGGTCTTCCAGGGCAGCTTGCCCTTCTTGCGCAACGGCACGAAACCGACCGCCAGCTGGTGCGCGATGGCGCCGCCCAGGATGAAGCCGCGCGCCTCCAGCCCCGCCACCTTGTCGATGCGCAGCCCGGCGTAGGGGTGCAGCATCAGGTCGATCGCCATGCGGAAACCGCGGGGATCGCCGAAAAGGGTGGTGACGTCCCGGAACATGATCCCCTCGTGCGGGAAGTCGGGGATGGTGCGGATGTAGTCCTTGACGTTCAGACGGTCTTTCACTGCTCCCCTCCGGCGATCACGGCGTCCACTTCGAACTCGACCAGCCATTCCGGATTTACGAAGCGGCCGACCTGCATGATCGTGTCGACCGGCTTGATCTCGCGGAAATACTCGGCGCGCACGTCGATCACCGCCTTCCAATCGTCGATATTGGTGAGGAGCACGCGCGTGCGCACCACGTCCTCAAGCCCCGATCCGGCGCGCTCCAGCGCATCCCGGATGATTTCGATGCAGCGCCGCGCCTGCGCCGCCGGGTCGCCGACGCCGACGGTCTTTCCGTCCGGCCCGACGGGCGCGGTGCCGCCGACGGCGATATAGGGGCCGACCCGCACGGCGCGGGCGAAGCCGACGATCTCCTCCATCGGGTTGCCGTTGAGGATCAGTTCGCGATCCATCCGCATCACAGCACCCTCCCCGCGATGGCGCGCAGGTCGTCCACCAGCACCATGTCGCGCTGGTCGGGCGCGGTCATGATCGCGAAATCCAGCGCCCGGTCGCAGCCATGCGGGCAAGGCGCGCGCTCTCCGCCCAGGCTCGGGGCGACGCGTTTGACCAGCCGGGCGGCGTTGGCGGTGTTGGCCTTCAGCGTGGCGAGGATGGCGGAGATGTCGACCTCGCCATGGTCCGGGTGCCAGCTGTCATAATCGGTGACCATGGCGACGGTGGCGTAGCAAAGCTCCGCCTCTCGGGCGAGCTTGGCCTCGGGCATGTTGGTCATGCCGATCACGTCGCAGCCCCAGACCTCTCGGTAGAGTTTCGATTCCGCCAGCGTCGAGAATTGCGGCCCCTCCATGGCGAGATAGGTTCCGCCGCGATGGACCGTGATCCCCTCCGCCTTCGCCGCCGCCTCCAGCGCGTCGCCAAGGCGCGGGCAGGTGGGATGGGCCAGCGAGACATGCGCCACGCAGCCCTCGCCGAAAAAGCTTTTCTCGCGCGCGAAGGTGCGGTCGATGAACTGGTCCACCAGCACGAAGTCGCCCGGCGCCAACTCTTCCCGAAACGAGCCGCAGGCGGAGACCGAGATCACGTCGGTCACGCCGGCGATCTTCAGCGCCGCGATATTGGCGCGGTAGTTGATAGAGGAGGGCGACTGCATGTGACCCCGCCCGTGGCGCGGCAGAAAGGCCATCGGAACCCCGTCGAAGCTCCCGAACAGGATCTCGTCCGACGGATCGCCCCAAGGGGTGCGCACCTTGCGCCACTCCGCGCCTTCCAGCCCGTCGATCTGATAGACGCCGCTGCCGCCGATCACTCCGATCATCGCTTCCGTCATGCCTGTCGCTCCGCCCTCGGATTCCAGAGTCAGGCGGTTCTAGCATGCGGGGCGCGCGCGTCACCCCCGGCTTTTCAGGAATCGAGCGGTTGCGGCGTCAGGGCTTCTCTCAGCACGCGCAGTGCGTTGCCGCCGGAGATCAGAGCGAGCTTTTCGCGTGGGAAGATCGGCCGTCCGTCACGCTCCGCCCTGGAGAGCGCCGCCACCACATGGCTGACGCCCGAGACGTCGAACGGCGTGACCACCGCCCCGTCGAAATCCGAGCCGAAGGCGATGTGCTCATACGGATTGTAGTGGCCATAGCGCTTGAACATGCGGTTGACGAACGCCGGCTCCTCCAGCGCGTCGAGCACCGCGATGCAGCTGGCGACGATGCGATCCAGCTTCGATTCCCACGGGTCGCCGTCTGACCAGCCCATGGCCGAGCGCCAGAAGCCGACGCCAATCACCCCGCCGGTTTCGGCCACCGCCTGAATCTCTCGGGTGGTCAGGTTCCGCGCGCGGTCATGCACAGCCTTGACGCCCGCATGGCTCACGAAAACCGGGCGGCGTCCGCAGGGTTGATCCAGAGCGATGTTCGCCGCCTCCTCGACCACCGCGGGCGAGGCGTGGGCGAGGTCCAGCGCGATCCCCTGCCGCAGGCAGGTCTCGACCATGGCGCGCCCGGCGGGCGTCAGGCCGCCGCGCTCGCCGCAATCCTCGCTGGCGCCGCCCAGACCGTTCGAGAAGCGATGCGTCAGCGCGATCATCCGGAACCCGGCTATTCGCAGCGTCTCGACCTCGGCGGCGACCGCCTCGGGCGGCGCGTCGGCGGAAATCCAGTGCACGCCTTCAAGGCTCAGCAGCACGCCGACGGCGGGCGGGCCGGTGCGGCAGCGGCGCTCAGCCAGAATGTCCAGCGCCTGCGGCCCGTCGATCTCGACCAGATGCGCTGTTTTGTGAGCAAGGCCTTTGTCGACCATTTCGCGGAAACGGCGGGCGATGCGGAACGCGCGTCGACGCTTGCGGCGTTGCCGGGCGATCTTCAGCCCCGACCAAAGCTCGGACGGGAAAAGCGGCAGCGACTGGTCCATGCTTTCGCAATTGACGCAGATCGCGTTCTCGGGATCGCGCGAGGGCAGCGGCGTCCACGTCGGCGCGGCGAAGATCTGCAGCGCGACGCCAGAGGCGGCGAGGCGGGGAATGTCGATGTGGCCCGGCCCGCCGCGCCATGGGTCATAGCCCCATAACAGCGTGTCGGCGTGGAGGTCGACGATGGGAAGTCCGGCGGCCTCGGGCGCGAAATGCAATCCGCGGCGCTCGGCCCGGTTCGAGCCCCAGGCGGCCAGACGCGCCAGCGTTCCGCCCAAGCCCAAGGGCAGCTTGCGGGGCAAGTCCACAAGCGGCGCTGCGTCCCGAAATGATCCTGCGCTGACGTCCGAGGGAGGCACTGCTCAGCACTCCTCTACACGAAAACAGACCGAATTCTCTCTTTGGATCAGGCGATCCTGTCACAAAACTAACATAATACTTCCGCGCGCGCATGTAAGTCTCACGGGATTCAATCTTTCTTGCGATATCTTTCAGTGTCGCGATCGCGGGGCGCCTAGCCCTTCGGCCGGGTCATCTGAAATACCTCGCGAATGACGGCGTAATCGCGATACCCGAGCCGCGCGACCGGCTGATAAAGCGCAATGTCCACCCTTCCGTCGGTCAGGATATCCTCGCGAACATGCACGCCGACGACCTCGCCGAACACCGCGCCATTGTCGTAGTTCGGGTCGGTCGAGGGCAACACGGTGCGGGTCAGGAACCGGCATTCGAACGCGGCCGGCGCGGCCGCCACCCGCGGCGGAGCGACAACCTCGCATTGCGCCTTCTCCAGGCCGGCGATGTCGAATTCGTCCTCCCCCGGCGGATACGGGCCGGAGGTCACGTTCATCGCGTCGCGCAGCTCCCAGCCGACCAGGTTGACCACGAATTCGCCGGTCGCCAGCACATTGGCCAGCGTGTCCTTCCCCTCATCCCGGCCCACCTTCGCCCCGTGCGGCGCGAACATGACGATCGGGGGCGAATCCGCGACGCCGTTGAAATAGCTGAACGGCGCCAGATTGGCCCGCCCTTCGGCGTCGAGCGTGGAGACCCAGGCGATCGGGCGCGGCGCGAGCAGCGCCTTGAACGGATCGCGCGGCAACCCGTGCGGGTCGAGACCGGGGCGGTAGAACATCAGATTCCCTCGTGCGTTGCGGCCACCGATTATGGACGCGTCCGGCGCGCCATGCTACGCGCCGATAAGCCTGTTTTTCGCCGCATCGCACCTTGGCGCCCCGAAAGAGACCGAACGACCGCCCATGTTCCGCCTGCTTCGCGAACGACCCGAGGACTCCTACGAGGTCGAGATGCTCTACGATCTCGCCTTCGCGCCCGGGCGCACGGCGTTGTCGTCCTACAAGCTGCGCGAAGGAATCCTGCCCATCGAGACGCTCAGCACCATCGCCCGCGACGAGTATGACACGCTGGCGGGCGCGATCCGCTACTGGCCGATCCGGATCGGCGGCGACGAGGCGACGCCCGGCGCGCCCGCGCTGCTTCTCGGCCCGATCGCCGTCCACCCCACCCATCAGGGCGAGGGACTGGGCGCGCTCTTGATGGCCCGGACCATGGACCGGGCGGCCGAGTTGGGCTGGAAGCGCGTCGTTCTTGTCGGCGATGAGCCCTATTACGCGCAGTTCGGCTTCTCGGCCCGGCTGGGGAGCCGCATGAACTTCCCGCCGCCGACCAACCCGGCGCGGGTGCTGGCCAAGTCGCTGGCGCTGGGCGCATGGAAAGGCGTGCGGGGCGACGTGAAAAAGTGGACGGCGTGACGCCGCCAAATGGGAGAGGAAGACATGGCTGAAATGAAATCCATCGCCACCGGCGTTGTGCATCCGTGGCATCTCGACCATTTCGAGCACATGAACACGCGGCATTACGCGGCGTTTTTCGACGACGCCGTCTATCACATGTGGACCCGGCTGGGGACGCCCTATTCCGAGATGCTCGACAAGTTCGGCGTGCATACGGTGACCGCACGAACGACGACCAGCTTCATCAAGGAGCTGAAGGAGGGCGACCTCGTCGTCATCGACGCGCAGGTCTCTCGCATCGGCGGCAAGAGCGCGGGCTTCCTGCTGTCGATGCGGCACGCCGATACGGGCGAGGTCCATGCGACCTATGAGCTGGTGGACGTGTTCTTCGACCCCAGAACCCGCGGCTCGACGGAGATTCCCGCCGCCCTGCGCGCGAAGCTCGAGGCCCATCGCCCGGCGGAGACCTGACCGGCCCGAGCCGTCTGTTGATCGCTTGAGGGGGTGGACCGCGGTTGCTATAGCGGTGCGTCCGCCCAGGCCGAGGGTCCGCCTTGTCTCACGCAATGAAGATCGCCATCGGCAGCATCGTGGTCGGCTTTGTCGTCCTCGGTCTGAAGATGATCGCCTGGCGGATGACCGGCTCCATCGCGCTGCTGTCGGACGCGCTGGAAAGCACCGTGAACGTGGCGACCGCCATCGCCGCGCTGGTCGCGATCCGGGTCGCCCAACGCCCGGCCGACGCCAACCACCCCTACGGGCATCACAAGGCCGAGTTCCTGAGCGCGGTGCTGGAAGGCGTGATGATCATCATGGCCGCGCTGCTGATCTTCCGCGAAGCCTATTTCGGGCTCATCTCGCCGCAACCGCTGGAGGCCCGCATGGAGGGGCTGGCGGTCAACGCCGGCGCCGGCGTGTTGAATGCGATCTGGTGCTGGGTTCTGATCACCCGCGGCAAGCGCCTGCATTCCCCGGCGCTTGTGGCCGACGGGCGGCACCTGCTGTCGGACGTGATCTCCTCGGCGGGCGTGCTGATCGGAGTCATCGTCGCGATGCTGTCGGGCTGGTCGATCCTCGACCCGCTGCTGGCCAGCGCGGTGGCGCTGACCATCCTCTGGTCCGGCTGGAAGGTGATGACCGCGGCGTTGAGCGGCCTCTTGGACGAGGCGGTGCCGGACGAGACACTTGCCCAAATCCGCGAGATCATCTCGACCGAGGCGGTCGGCGCCGTCGAGGCGCATGACCTGCGCACCCGCCGCGCCGGAAGCGCCACCTTCATCGATTTCCACCTCGTCGTGCCGGGCGACCTGACAGTGACCGCCGCACATGAGATCTGCGACGGGATCGAGGCCTCGCTGAAGACGCTGGCGCCCGAATGCGTGGTGACGATCCATGTGGAGCCGGAGCACAAGGCCAAGCACTCCGGCATCGTCGTGCTCTGATCCCAAACCGACGCAGGCGTCGCCTGTCTACTGGCCCAGCCAGGCGGCGATCCTGGGCGGTTCGCGCACGATGCCGTCCTGATTGAAGTGGTGCACGCAGAAATGCGCCCACGAATCCTCGTAGGCCATCTCCATCTCTCCCGTCACTTCCGTCGCGCCCAGGCCAAGCTCGGCGTAGGTGAATTCGAAGCTGCCGCTCCGGCGGGCGATCGCGACATGGAACGGCTCGCCCGAGAATTCGTTGATCTTCGGGCTGGCGCGGCTGGTCAGCACGCCGGGGATATCGGCCGTCGCGGTGCGCGCCTCGAGGTCGGCGTCAAGATCGATCGGCAGGAACAGCGTCTTGCAGTGCTCCGCGCAGCAGGACGCCATGACGGCGAAAAGATTGCTGAACGGCTCGCAGGCCTCGCCAGAGAGGATGGTCTCAAGCCCCGCGCGCTGGGCCGCGTCGGCCCTCTCATCGATCACGATCTGCCGTTTGCCGCCGCCATCGGCGATCTCCCCCGGCCATTTGTAGATCGCCGCCCAGTTCAGGCCCTTGAGCGGCGTGTCATTGAAACGGCCGTCGACGAGTTCTCCGATGAAGGCCGACTGGCAGTATCCGTGGGTGCTTGGCAGGTTGAACTGGCAACCGCAATTTATAGCGCAGTTGCAATTGTCGTAGGTCTCGCTCTTGAACAGCCATTGGTCGGCCATGTGGCGTTCCTCCCATGAACTGTTGTGAATGGCGCCATTCTAGCACAATACGCCGTCGAACGGG
>QKHF01000111.1 GCA_003250135.1 Paracoccaceae bacterium
TCTGGTGGCGCGGCGGGGCGAGCTGGGCCTGACGGCGGAGCAGGACCGGTTGCTGGATCTCACGCATCTCAGCTTCGTACGCGCCGGCGCGCAGCTTGACGAGGCGGGACGCGCCCGGATGGGCGAGATCATGGCGCGGCTGTCCGCGCTCGGCACGGCGTTCGGACAGCACGTTCTGGCCGACGAGAAAAGCTGGCGGATGGAGCTAGGCGAGGACGATCTGGCGGGTCTGCCGGAGAGCCTGCTGGACGCGGCCGCGGCGGCGGCGAAGGAGCGGGGGCAGGACGGCTGGATCATCACCCTGTCGCGGTCGCTGATCGAGCCGTTCCTGCAAAGCTCGGACCGGCGCGATCTGCGCGAGAAAGCCTTCAAGGCGTGGATCGCCCGCGGTGAGAATGGCGGCGAGACGGACAATCGTCAGATCGTCGCCGAGACGCTCGCGCTCAGGAAAGAGCGCGCGGCGCTGCTGGGTTATGACAGTTTCGCGGCGTTCAAACTGGCGCCCGAGATGGCCAAGACGCCCGACGCGGTGCGCGAGCTTCTGATGCGGGTCTGGGCGCCGGCGAAGACTCGCGCAGAGGAAGAGGCGGAGCGACTGGCCGAACTGCTTCACGCTGAGGGCTTCAACGGCCCTCTGGCGGCGTGGGACTGGCGGTATTACGCTGAGAAGCTGCGCAAGAAGGAGCATGACCTCGATGCTTCCGAGCTGAAACCCTTCATGCCGCTCGGCGCGATGATCGAGGCGGCGTTCGACGTCGCCGGGAAACTGTTCGGCCTTAGCTTCGAGGAGCGCCATGACGTTCCCACCCACCATCCCGACGCAAGGGTTTGGGAGGTGAAGAAGGGCGAGCGGCACATGGCGCTGTTCGTCGGCGACTATTTCGCCCGGTCGACCAAGCGGTCCGGCGCCTGGTGTTCGCGCTACCGGGCGCAGGAGAACATGGACGGCGAGGTGCGCCCGATCGTCGTCAACGTGATGAACTTCGCCAAGGCGCCTGAAGGGCGCGAGACGCTGCTGACCTTCGACGACGCCAGCACGCTGTTCCATGAATTCGGCCATGCCCTGCACCACATCCTGTCGGACGTGACCTATCCGTCGATCTCGGGCACCTCGGTCGCGCGGGATTTTGTGGAGCTGCCCTCTCAGCTTTACGAGCACTGGCTGGAGGAGAAGGCGGTGCTGTCGACGCACGCCCGCCATGTGGAGACGGGCCAGCCGATGCCGGAGGCGATGATCGACAAGCTGATCGCGGCGCAGAAGTTCAATCAGGGCTTCGCGACGGTCGAGTATGTCTCCTCCGCCCTTGTCGATCTGGACCTGCACGAGGCCGGGGAGGGCGCCGACCCGATGGAGCTGGAGGCCGAGACGCTGGCGGGTATCGGGATGCCATCCGCCGTCGTGATGCGCCACCGCACGCCGCATTTCCAGCACGTGTTCTCGGGCGACGGCTATTCGGCGGGGTATTACAGCTACATGTGGTCCGAGGTGATGGACGCCGACGCGTTCCGCGCCTTTGAGGAGGCGGGCGACATCTTCGACCCGGGCGTTGCGGGCCGTCTGGTCGAGCATGTCCTCTCCGCCGGGAACAGGTGCGACCCGGAGGAGGCCTACAAGGCGTTCCGCGGTCGCGGGCCGGATGTCGAGGCGCTGTTGGAGAAGCGCGGGCTGGCGGCCTGACTTCCCAACTCCGAGCCGCGCGCTACTCTTTTCTGAGGACCGGAGAGAGGAGGGGCGCATGTTCCGGCTGCTGACGGCCATGCTTTTGGGGGCGCTGATTGGCGTCACATTGGGCGCGCCCGCCGCGGCGAGTCCCTGTTTCGCGCTGGCGGGCTTCCCCTCGCTGCCCGGCGCGACCGGCCTCAGGGTCGTTCCGGCGTCGCTGGAGGACAGCCGCGCCACCTTCACCTACATCACGCATTCGACCTATCTGATCGAGAGTCCCGCCGGCGCGCGGGCCGTCACCGACTACTCTGGGTATCTGGGCGAGGGGCCGGCGCCCGATGTCGCGACGATGAACTTCGCTCACTCGACCCACTGGACCAGCACGCCGGACCCCGCGATCAAGCATGTCCTGAAGGGCTGGGACCCGGTGAACGGCGCCGAGCACTATCTGAAGGTCGCCGACATGGTGGTGCGCAACGTTACCACAGACATCCGGTCGTGGGAGAGCGACCATGTGTTGGAGAACGGCAATTCGATTTTCATCTTCGAGCTCGGCGATCTCTGCATCGGTCATTTGGGCCATCTGCATCACGAGCCGAC
>QKHF01000323.1 GCA_003250135.1 Paracoccaceae bacterium
AGAACGAAAGCTGGATCCTGGGCGAACGCGCGCCGGAGATGACTGAGATCGCGCTGGCCCGCCTCGCCCGCGACGTGCTGCAGGTCTACTACGCCGACTACATCCGGGCGTGGGAGAGCGTGCTCGGCGATATCGACGTGATCCCGATCGGCTCGATGGCCGAAGCGACGGAGGTCATCAACCTGCTCTCCGGCCCGAACTCGCCGCTGGTCAACATCGTCAAGTCAGCCGCCGAGGAGACCCAGCTGACCGAGTCCCGGATCGATCTGAACCTCTCAGAAGGCGCGGAAGGCGCGCTCGAAATCGGCGCGGATGTGGTCAAGTCGGGCCTGTCGGTTCGCACACAGCAGCTGCTGAACGTGCTGGGAACGGCGGCGCCGATCCCCGGCCAGCAGTCGCAGGAGGCCGCGAAGCCGGGCCAGCCGGTCGAGGACCGCTTCTCATGGCTGCATACATTCGCGTTCCCGGCGAAAGAGGGCCTGCCTTCTCCGATGGACGAGCTGATCCTGTCGATGAACGAGGTCTACAACGAGCTGGCGCGGGTCGGCGTCGCGGGCTTCGGCGCCACCGCCGGCGCCGGCGGCGGCGCGGCGGACCGCCTGCTGATCGAATCCGAACGGCTGCCGACCGGCCCGATCAAGCGCATCGCCCAGCAGGTGGCCAGCGGCGCAAAGGGCGCCGCGATGGGCGGAATGCGGGCGCAGATCAACGCCCAATGGCAGGCGCAGGTCGCGCCCCTCTGCCGGCAGGCGCTGGCCAACCGCTATCCCTTCGCCAAGAACGCCAGCGCAGATGTGGCTCTGGCCGATTTCGCGCGGCTGTTCGCGCCAAACGGCATGATCGACGGGTTCTTCAATAAGCACCTGATCAACTTCGTCGACGCCTCGTCGAAACCGTGGCGGTGGAACAAGCAGGCCACCAGCCTGGGCATTTCGGCCAGCGTTCTGACGCAGTTCCAGCACGCCTCCGAAATTCGCGACAGCTTCTTCCTTGCGGGCGCGATGCCGATGGTGACGTTCACGATCACGCCAACCATGCTCGACGCCTCGGCCAGCTCGGTGATTCTGGAAGTCGAAGGCCAGCAGTTGAACTACGCCCATGGTCCGATTCAGGCCGCGGCGATGAAGTGGCCGGGCACGCCGGGCGCGCGCACGCGCATCGCCTTCCAGCCGGGCCAGGCGGGAGCCGAAAACAGCATCCAGACGCAAGGCGCATGGTCCTTCTTCCGGTTGCTGGACCGGGCGCGTGTCGAGCGCTCCCGCTCGGACGCGTTCAACGCCACGTTCAATATCGGCGGCCGGTCGGCCAGTTACGCGGTGACGGCGGGCTCGGTGTTGAACCCGTTCTCGCTGCCCGCGCTGCGCAGCTTCTCCTGCCCCAGCTCGATGTGAGGATCGCTCCAGTCGCATGACCCGAAAAGCCGGATATCACGGCAAGATCCCCGCGCAGGGAGACTTCATCCAGCGCGGCCTGCCGCTCGGCTTCACCCGCGCCTGGGACCGCTGGCTGATGGAAGGGATCGCGGCGCTGAAGGAGCGGCGCGGCGAGGGCTGGCTGGACGGCTATCGCACCGCCCCGCTGTGGCGGTTCTCGGTCCCTGCGGGCGCATTCGGCGAGGCCGCGATGACGGGCGTGTTGACGGCCTCGGTCGACCGGGTGGGCCGCAATTTCCCGCTGACGATCGCGGTTCTGTCGCCGGTAGGCTGCTCCCCCTTCGCCGCTCTGCTGGCGGAGTCCCGCACGCTGGACCGGATGGCGGATGCGGCGCGGTCGGCCGTATCGGATGGCGTGAAAAAGGAGGCGCTGGACGCGACGGTGGACGCGATCCAGTCCGACGCGGCCGAGCCGCCGCTGATCGAGGAGACCGGCGAGACGCTGACCGTCGAGGGGCCGAACCCCGAAGGCGCGATCGCCGCGCGCTGGCTGGAGCGGCGCTATGGTCCGGACGCGGCCGTCTTCCTGAGCGACGCGCCGGGCGCGGAGCGCCAGATGATCGCGACCCGCGGGACGCCGCAAGCCGGGCTCGTCGCGCGCCTCTTCGAGGGGAGCGGCCAGCCCGCCCCGCAGCCGATCCCCGCCGAAGACGATCTGGACCTTCTTGCGCCGATCGAGGCGGATGTGGTCGCGCCGGTCGTCGCCATGACGGCCGCGACGGACCCGACGCCGGCGACGGATGACGATATCGACGCGCTGATCGGGTCCGAACCGCTTGCGGCCGAGGCGCACACGACGCCGCCCGCGCCCAGCGCGGCGGCGGTCGACCTGCCGCCTGAACTGGACCCGGATTTCGATCCCGCGGCGCTGCCCGACCCGCTCGAGTCACGCGCGGCCGAGGCGGCGCCAGCGCCAGCGCCCGCCGCCGAGTCGCGTCCCGCCACGGATGAGGAGATCGACGCGCTGATCGGCTCGGACCCGCTGTCGGGCGAAGACGACGCGCCGCCGCCGCGGCCCAGGCGCCCAGAGGGCGAAGAAGACGAGGACGACCCGATCGCCGCGATCCTCGCAGGGGGAGGACCCGAGTCGTGATGAGTATGCAAGCGCCCCGCTATTCGGCCAAAACGGATGTCGGCCTGGTGCGCAAGGTGAACGAGGACTCGCTGCTCGCGCGGCCGGATATCGGCCTCTGGGCGGTCGCAGACGGGATGGGCGGCCATCAGGCGGGCGATCTGGCCAGCCAGACGATTGTCGAGCAGCTTGGCCGCCTGTCGGACCGGCTGACGCCGGGCGAGTTGCTGAAGGCCGCCCGCGGCGCGGTGCACGACGCGCATGACAAGCTGCGCGAGGAAAGCACTCGTCGGGCGGGCGCGATGCTGGGATCGACGGTGGTGGTGCTGATCCTCACCGACGGCCATTTCGCCTGCCTCTGGGCGGGGGACAGCCGACTCTACCTGCTGCGCGATGGCGAATTGAGCATCGTCACGCGCGACCATTCGCTGGTCGCCGATCTGGTGGAGTCGGGCGACCTGACCTGGGAGGAGGCGGAGAAGCACCCGCAGGCCAACGTCATCACCCGGGCGGTCGGGGCGGTCGACCATCTGGAGCTGGACAAGCGCCATGGCGAGATCAAGCCCGGCGACCGGTTCCTGATCTGCAGCGACGGTCTCAGCCGTTACGCCGACGAGGCGGCCATCGGGGCGATCCTGTCCGCCGGCGCGGTCGAGGAGGTCTCGGACCAGCTGATCCAGCTGGCGATCGAGGGCGGCGGCGCCGACAACATCACCGCCATCGCGGTGGAGATTCCGGGCGGACGGCAAGCCGCCTCGGCGACCTATATCCCGCCGATGGAGGAGGAGGACGAAGCGACCCTGCCCCCGGGCCGGGCGGCGGCGCATGACCCGCTGGCGGGCGGCCCGCTGACGCAAGGCGGCGGCGCCAAGCGGGACGGCGGCGGCGACGACGGTGATATTCTTGATGAAATTTTCGGGAAAGATCCGCTGTGATCAGCGGGTTGCGCTTCTCGCGCCGCAACGCGGCGGATATGATGGCGGGGCCGCGGCCCGCGGGGCGTCCCGCCCGGTCTGGAGGACGATAGCGATGAGCAAACTTGCGCTGAAACCGAAGCTGATCGGAGCCGGGCTGCTGTCCGCCGCCATTTTCGCCGCGCCTGCGCTCGCTCAGACCGGCATCGAGCAGGACATGTCAGCCGCTCCGGACAAATGCGAAGTGATCACGGCGCTGACCGGCGAAACTCCGATTGAATGCGACACGTCCAGCGTGCCGGTGAAGACGCGCGGCCTGTCGATCAGCTCGGACGGCTCCACCGTCGCGTCCGACCCGCCGCCGATGGGCTCCATCGCGCCCGCGACCGGAGGCGCGCCCTCGGCGACCGGTCCTCGCGCAGCCTCTTTCAGCTCCATCCGCTTTGCGCTGAATTCCGACGCGCTGACGCCCGAGGCGGCCGCCACGCTCGACACCGTGGCCGACGCGCTGCGCGACCCCAGCCTGGCGCAGGCGTCGCTTCTGGTCGAAGGCCACACCGACGCCAGCGGATCGGACGCCTACAACATGGATCTGTCCGAAAGGCGCGCGAACTCGGTGGTGAATTATCTGACGGCCCGCGGCGTCGACCCCCGCATGCTGACCCCGCGCGGCATGGGCGAAACGCGCCTCGCCGACCCCGCCGATCCCCGCTCCGGCGTCAACCGCCGGGTCGTCATCGTCAATATCGGCGGCTGACGCCGTCCAACCTGTAACGCGAGCAGCCCATTGAGCCCGATCGACGACGATACGACGCAATTCATCCCCGCCAGCGGCGGCGGCTTCGGGGGTGGCGGGAGAAGCGGCTCGATCCCGCCCGGCACGGTGCTCAGCCACACCTACCGGGTGGAGGCGTTTCTGGCCAAGGGCGGCATGGGCGAGGTCTACAAGGCCCAGCATGTGGAGCTGCACACCTGGCACGCGATCAAGGTGATCCAGGACGAGTTCGCCAGCAACCCGAAGGTCATGGACCTGTTCCGCCGCGAGGCGGGCGTGCTGCGCGGCCTGCGGCATGACGCGGTGGTCGGCTATGACGGGCTGATGCGGGACGAGGCCGGGCGCATCTTCATGGCGATGGAGTTCGTCGAGGGCTCGCCGCTCAGCTCGATGCTGAAATACGGACCGCTCTCGGTCGAGGACGTGAAGATACTGCGAGACCGGATCGGCGCGGGGCTGGCGGCGGCGCACAGGACAGGCGTCGTCCACCGAGACATGTCGCCCGACAACATCATCCTGCCGAACGACCGCCCGGAGAATGCCAAGATCATCGATTTTGGCATCGCCAAGCTTTCGGACCCCAACCAGGCGACGGTGCTGGGCGACGATTTCGCGGGCAAATACTCCTACGCCGCGCCCGAGCAGCTGGGGCTCTTCGGCGGCCACGTCGACCATCGCTCGGACATCTACAGTTTCGGGCTGGTGCTGGCGGCGGCGGCGACTGGCCGGGCGCTCGACATGGGCTCGAACCCGATGCAGATCCTGGAGGCGCGCAAGTCGCTGCCCGATCTCAGCGGTATTCCCGAAGCGTTGGTCGACGATCTGGCGAAGATGCTGCAGCCGGACCCGGCCGAGCGCCTTCAGTCGCTTGAACAGGCGGTCGGCGGCGTGGCCCCGCCGAGCCCTGCGCCCGCGCCCGCACGCCCCAAACCTGCGCCGGAGCCGGAGAAGAAGGGCGGAAGCAAAGTGATGCTGGGCGTCGTCGGCGTCGCGGTGGTGGCCGCGGTCGGCATCGGCGCGGCGGTGATGCTGACCGGCGGAGACGAGCCGGCGTCGACCGGCGGAACCGAAGTCGCCGCCGTGACCCCCGAACCGCAGCCAGAGCCCCAGCCCGACCCCGGGCCCGATCCGCAGGCCAGCGTCGGCGGCGGGGAGACAGCAAGCGGCGGCGAGATCGCGGCGCCGAGCACGCCGGGAGATGTCGGCGGCGCGGGCGGCGGCGAGACGAACGTCGGAGGCGCGCCAGCGACCCCGGACGGCGGAGTGTCGACGCCCGAAGCGCCAACCTCGCCAGCCACTCCGGATCAGCCCGGTGCGGGGACCGAGGTCGCTTCGCTCGACCCGACGCCCGATCTGACCGACCGCTACAAGGAGATCGACGCCGCCCTGCGGGACGTGCAGTGCGGCTTCGTCAACGCCCGATTCACCGACCCGAACGGCCCCCTGTTCCTGACCGGACATGTCCCCGACGACACGGAGAAGCGAATTCTGACCGCGACGCTGTCAGAGGCGCCCGGCGTCACCTCGATCGATTCCAGCAGCCTGCAGACGCTCAGCTCTCCGCGCTGCGACATGATCGAGATGCTGGGCGCGTCCGGCCTGACGCGCTCCGCCGAGCAACTGGCCGACCCGGTGGCGCTGGGCCGCTACGCGCAGCTCGGCCAGCTTCATTTCCGCGCCGGCGAACGGCTGCGGCTGGACCTGACCGCGCCCTCCTTCGCCGCCTATTTCTATGTCGACTTCTTCGACAGCGACGGCAACGTGATCCACCTTTTGCCTAGCCCCATCGCGCCTGACAATTCACTGGCGCCGAATGAGGCGGTGGTGATCGGCGGCACCGACCGCTACACGATCTCTCCGCCCTTCGGGGTCGATCTGGTGGTCGCCATCGGGACCAATACGCCGCTCTTTCCCGACCAGCGGCCAGAGCTTGAAAACGCCGTGCTGTATCGGCAGGCGCTCGACAACGCCCTGCGCACGCACGGCAGCTCTCCGGACTTCAAAGGCGAGTTCAGCTACGTCTTCATCGAGACGTCGCCTTGACGCGACTTTGACCGGGCTCAGCGCTCCGCGACAACCGCCGCTGGCGCGCCGTCTCTGAACCGGGCGCGCATGCTTCCCAACTGTTCCTCCGTGACGCCCAGCGCCGCGGCGCTGAACACGCGAGGGTCCGGGGTGTGCATCAGGAACGCCTGGGTTTCGTTCAGCATCATTTCCTCGTTCGCGGAATCGTAATCCCGCCGGGCGAGGAAGGCCCGCCAGAGCTGGCGCTCCTCCTCGGTCAGCTTTTCATTCCAGAACGATTGCGCGTGCGCCTGATACTCAGGGTCGGTGAAATAGACGCCATGGCTGAGTTCGTGCCGCAGGATCGTCTCGCGAACCGCCGCATCCAGCGTCTCGTCAACGTGGGGGGTGGCGGGATCGTCAGCCTGAGCGCGGGCGTAGGTGACCAGCGCGGTGGCCTCGTCCGCCGCCGTCCACACGTCGCCGTCTTGGGCCAGAACCCCCTCGAGCGTCAGCCCGTCGCGCACCCGCAATTCGGCCGCGGACAGCTCCACCCCGCCGGCGTCCGCCAGCGTGTAGAACCGGGCCATGTCGGCCATCCGATAGTCATGACCGTAATAGAAGGTCGCGGCGGCGGCGCCGGTGTCGCGCATGAACTCCGTCATCTCCAGATCGGTCAGCACCCGGTCTCGCGGCGCGCCCGCCTTCTCGACCAGCGTGGCGATCCGGTTCAGCGCCGCGCCCTGCGCCTGAAGGCTGGGAAACTCGATCAGCAGCACGCCGGGGCGACCCTCCAGCCGAGCGAAGCGCCAGCCCTCCTCCTGAGCCGGGGCGAGCAGTCCGGCGACGTTCAGCGACTGCTGGAACGGCCCTTCAGGCGGCGGCGTCAGCACGCGCGGAAGCATGACCAGCCCAAGGCCGATCACAACGGCGACGATAATTCCAAACACCTTCGCGGTCTTGCGTCGCCGCCGCTTCGCGTCCGCGATTTCACCCTCTGCGATCATCCGCTTTCCGCCCCCTCGACCGAGCGTGTCTCCGCCCGCGCCGGCAGTCTCGACGCCGGATCGCGGCGCGTCAACAGCCCGTAGAATTGTGACCGCCGCAACGCGCAAAAACATGCGCCGCGCCTTGACGGATCGCACCGCTCATGTTTCCTATAGGAAACTTTTTCTCCGATACAGACTCGAGCCAAGAGGGTTCGCCAATGACCGAGGCCGCGCGCACGCCGCTCTTCGCTTTGCATGAAGAACTGGGCGGAACCATGGTCGAGTTCGCCGGGTACGCCCTGCCCGTGCGCTATCCGCTTGGGGTGATGAAGGAGCACCTGCACACCCGCGCCGCGGCCGGCCTGTTCGACGTCAGCCATATGGGGCAGATCGCTCTGAAGCCGAAGTCCGGCGACGTGGCGGACGCGGCGAAGGCGCTGGAGACGCTGGTCCCGGTCAGTGTGCTGGCGCTTGGCGAGGGACGCCAGCGCTACGCCCTGTTCACCAACGATCAGGGCGGAATTCTGGACGATCTGATGATCGCCAACCGGGGCGACCATCTGTTCCTGGTGGTGAACGCGGCCTGCAAGGCGGCGGATGAGGCGCATCTGCGCACCCACCTTTCCGAAGTCTGCGAGATCGAGGCTCTGACGGACCGCGCGCTGATGGCGCTGCAGGGACCGCAGGCGGAAGCGGCGCTGGCCCGGCTCGCGCCCAGCGTCGCCGAGATGACGTTCATGGACGTGGCGGACGTGGAGATCGAGGGAGCTGGCTGCATCATCTCACGCTCCGGCTATACCGGCGAGGACGGCTACGAGATCTCCTGCCCCGCCGACGCCGCCGAGCGCATCGCCCGCGCCCTGCTTGCGATGGAGGAGGTGGAGGCGATCGGCCTCGGCGCGCGCGACAGCCTGCGCCTCGAATCGGGCCTCTGCCTTTATGGCCACGACCTCGATGAGACGACGACGCCGGTCGAAGGCGCGCTTTCTTGGGCGATCCAGAAGGCCCGCCGCCGGGGCGGTGAGCGCGAAGGCGGCTTTCCGGGCGCGGAGATCGTGCTGGAGCAGTTGGAGAGCGGCGCGCCGCGGCTGCGCGTCGGCCTGCTGCCGGAAGGGCGCGCGCCGATCCGCGAAGGGGCGGAGATTTTCGCGGCCGAGGACGCCGCCGAGCCGATCGGCGCGGTGACCTCGGGCGGGTTCGGGCCGACTTTGGGCGCGCCGGTGGCGATGGGCTACGTCCCCGCGGCGCTGTCGGCCGAAGGCACCCGTCTTTTTGCTGAAGTCCGTGGAAAAAAACTGCCTATGATCGTGGCGAAAACGCCCTTCATCACGCAGAATTACAAGCGCTGAGAAGCGGCATGAATTGAGGGATGGCCATGCTGAAATTCACTGAAGACCACGAATGGATCCGCGTCGAGGGCGACATCGCCACGATCGGCATCACCGACCACGCGCAGGACCAGCTGGGCGATCTCGTCTTCATCGAACTGCC
>QKHF01000162.1 GCA_003250135.1 Paracoccaceae bacterium
CGGGGAGATGAAGGAGCTGATCGACCGGTCGCTGAAGTTCTATCCCAACATCGACCCCTCCGAGGTTCGCGTGATCGTCGTCGAGTTCGCTGGCCGGGTCCTCGGCGAACTGCCCGAAGAACTCGCCGATTACGCCGCCGAACTTTTGCGCAAACGCGGCATCGAGGTGAAGCTGAACACCGGCGTGGCGTCCGCGACGGGCACGCATCTGCTCACCACGACCGGAGAGGAGATCGGCACGCGAACCATCGTCGCGACGATCGGCAACGCGCCGTCGCGGGTCGTGCGAGGGATGCGGCTCACGCTGGAACACGGCAGGATCGCCGTCGAGCGGACCCTGGCGGTCAAGGTGGCCGAAAATGTCTGGTCACTCGGCGACTGCGCCTTGATCCCACTGCAGGACGATCCGCAACGCCGCGAGGACTATGCGCCGCCGACTGCGCAGTTCGCCACCCGTGAAGCCAGGCACCTCGCCAGGAACATCGCGGCGGCGCTGGATGGGCGGTCTCTGAAGCCGTTCCACTACACGTCGCAGGGTTCCATGGCGTCGCTCGGCGCGCATCGGGGCGTGGCGCAGGTCTACGGCATGAATTTCGCCGGGCTGCACGCCTGGCTGTTGTGGCGGGCATATTATCTGAGCTTCCTGCCCGGGCTCGCCACCAAGCTGCGCGTGCTTTTGAACTGGATCATGGACGCGTTGACCCCGCGCAGCGTCGTGCAGGTCAGCACCTACACCCCGCGTGCGGCGCGCTATGTCATGTTCCGCGCTGGCGATGAAGTGTACCGGCGCGGATATCGCGCGGACGGATTCTACACTGTCATTTCGGGAAAGTTCGAGGTCCGCATGCCTCATCCCGAAACCGATGAAGAGACGGTGCGGGAGGTCGGCCCGGGCGGCCATTTCGGCGAGCGCATGGTCTTGGGAGAGAATTATCGCCGGGCCGACGTGCGCGCGGTGGAGGATTCTCGCGCCCTTTTGCTCGAACGGGACGAATTCCTGAAGCTGGCTGACGCCTTTGAGGCGTTCAGGGAGTATTTCCGGACGTATTTCGAGGTGAACTACGGCTCGAAATGGACTCCGCCGAACTCAACGGCGGACGGAGGCCCTCGGCGATGATATCGGTCGTTGTTGACGATATGCGCCGCTGAAACGACTTGCCACGCGCAGCGAAACTGGAGGGGACTGGATATGCTTATCGGATCGCCGCGAGAGGTATTTAAGGGCGAGAATCGGGTTGCGATGACGCCTGAGAGCGCGCTTCAGCTTCAGAAGCTGGGGCATGAGTGCCTGATCGAGTCTGGCGCGGGGGCTGCGGCGGGGTTCTCGGACGAGGCGTACGAGGCGGCCGGGGTGAAGGTCTACAAGACCGCGGCGTCGCTTTGGAGCGCGTCTGACGTGATCGCCAAGGTGCGCCCGCCCTCCGAGGCCGAGCTGAAGAAGCTGACGTCAGGCAAGACGCTGATCTCGTTCTTCAACCCTGCGGCCAGCGGGGAGGAGATGCGCGAGGCGGCCGAGCAGGGCGCGACGGTGGTCGCGATGGAGATGGTCCCGCGGATCAGCCGGGCGCAGAAGATGGACGCGCTTTCGTCTATGGCGAACATCGCGGGGTATCGCGCGGTGATCGAGGCGGGCAACAATTTCGGGCGGTTCTTCACCGGCCAGGTGACGGCGGCGGGCAAGGTTCCGCCGGCGAAGGTCCTGGTCGTGGGCGCGGGCGTCGCGGGCCTGGCGGCGATCGGCACCTCGACATCCCTGGGCGCGATCACCTACGCGTTCGACGTGCGGCCGGAAGTGGCCGAGCAGGTCGAGTCGATGGGCGCCGAGTTCGTGTTCCTCGACTTCGAGGAGACGCAGCAGGACGGCGCGGCGACGGGCGGCTACGCGGCGGTCTCCAGCCCTGAGTTCCATGCGGCGCAGCTGGCGAAGTTCCGCGAGCTGGCGCCGGAGATGGACATCGTCATCACCACGGCGCTGATCCCGAACCGCGAGGCGCCCGAGCTCTGGACCGAGGACATGGTCGCGGCGATGAAGCCGGGCTCGGTGATCGTGGATCTCGCGGCCGAGCGGGGCGGCAACTGCAAGCAGACGGTGGCGGACGAGAAGATCGTCACCGAGAACGGCGTGACCATCATCGGCTACACCGACTTCCCCAGCCGGATGGCGACGCAGGCCTCGACGCTCTACGCCAACAACATCCGCCACATGATGACGGACCTGACGCCGGGCAAGGACGGCGTGATCGTCCACAACATGGAGGAT
>QKHF01000255.1 GCA_003250135.1 Paracoccaceae bacterium
TCCAGCTGCCGAGTGGCGCTCTCGGTGCGGCTGGCCACATTCACCGTGTCGCCGATCACCGCGAACTCCACGCGTTCCGCGCCCAGATCGCCCGCGACGACCGGGCCGTAATGCAACCCGACCGAAAGCTGGATCGGCGGCGCGCCCGTCGCCGCGCGGCTCCGGTTCCAGTCGTCAATCTCCTCCAGCATCCTGAAGCCGCAGGCCAGCGCCTCTCCGGGCCCCGCCGGGCTCGACGCCAGCGCGCCGAATGTCGCCATCAGCCCGTCGCCCAGGAACTTGTCCAACGTGCCGCCCTGCGCGAACACCGCCCGCGACAGCCGGCGGTAAAACTCCTTCAGAAGCGCCGAGACCTCTTCGGCGGGCATGCCTTCGGCCATCCGCGTGAAGCCGCAAATGTCGGCGAACAGCACGGCGGCGTCGACCGAGCGCGGCCGGCGCAGTGTCTCGGGGTGCGACAGCACGGTCTCGACCATGTCCGGCGACAGATACCGCGCCATCTGCGCCCGCTGTCGCTCGGTGCGCGCCCGGCTGGCGACCAGCGTGCGGGTGCGCATGGCGATGCCCGCCAGCGTGGCCGTCACTCCGGCGGTGGCGATGAACTCGACCAGACGGGCGTTGTTGGAGATGAATTTCGGGTTGAACCACGCTTCGAACACCCGGTTCGCGCCGATGAGGTCGAGGCTGGCCTCGGTGAAGTAATCGCCGGTCGAGATCACGTAGAGCAACTGGCCCGCTCGAGCGATCAGGATCCATGCGCCGCACCAGATCACCAGCGAAGGCGACAGCGCGAATCCGGCCTGCATCAGCAGAACGTAGAACCAGAGGAAGTTGTGCGACACCAGCGTCAGCGACGGCGGACGCGTGACGCCCTCGGGCAGAAACGGGTTGGCGATCGCCATATAGATCGCCATCCAGACGATGTCGGCGGCGAACAGCGCGAACATAAAGCGGCGCCCGCCCAGCCCGGTGCGCGCTGCGATATGCAGCATGAGGCCGGTCAGCAGGAACACGCCGCCGCCGCACACCTCATAAAGCAGCGCCAGATCGGACAGCGGGCTGCGCAGCAATTGCCAGAGAATCGCGAAGGCGATCACCGCCAGCCGGATCTTCGCGGCCAGCATCAGGCCGGCGCGCTCCTCCCGGTCGAAGGTTCCGGCGAGGCGGCGCTCCAGCGCGTCCGGGGGGCGCCTGATCATGGCCCGCGCCTAGTCGTCCAGCCGCCGCGCCTCGTCGATCAGCAGGATCGGCACGCCGTCGCGGATCGGAAAGGCTAGGCCCGCCGCCTTCGAAACCAGTTCCGACTTGGCGGGGTCATAGTCGAGTGGGCCGCGCGTCGCCGGGCAGACCAGGCTTTCCAGCAGCCCGCGATCCACGGAGATGGTCGCAGTTTTTTCCTTGCCTTCGTCCGACATTACGCGATCCCCTCATCGCCGCTCGCGCCGGCGATGGCGAACTCCATCAGCGCGGTCAGCGTCTTGCGGCGGTCCTCGAGGTCCGGCGATTCGAGCAGAGCCTGCTTTTCCTGCACCGCGAACGGGCAGAGCATGGAGAGGGAGTTGATCAGCATCTCCTCATCCGCGTCCTTCAGCGTGTCCCAGTCGCCGGTAAGGTTTGCGATATCGAAATAGCGCGACAGCAGGCTGAGAAACGCCGTGCGGGAAAAACCTTCATCGACATCATCGCCGTCGAGATCGCGTTCGAACGGCGCCCAGTCGACGTCGACCCGGCGATAGGGCGTGAAGCCCTCTATCTCTTTCTTGATGCGGAACCGGCTGACTCCGGTCAGGGCGATCAGGTAGCGCCCGTCCTCGGTCTCGGACAGGCTCGTCACCCGTCCCACGCACCCGATGCTCTGCAATGGCGGGCTGCCGCTCCGCGCGCCCTCGGAGGATCGCGGCTGGATCATGCCGATCAGCCGGTGGTCCGAGCGGAGCGCGTCATCCAGCATGGCCAGATAACGCGGCTCGAAAATGTTGAGCGGCAGCACCGCGCGCGGCAGCAGCAGCGCCCCGGGAAGCGGAAACACCGGAATGACGTCCGGCAACTCGGAGAGAGTGAACCGCCTCACCATCTCGCCGTCACGCGAAGATCATCGAGGACAGGCGGCGGCGGCCCTTGAGCGTGACCGGGTCCTTGGGGCCGAGGCTCTCGAACACCTTGAAGAGCTGCTCCTTCGCCGCCCCGTCGCGCCATTCGCGGTCGCGGCGGAACAGCTCCAGCAGCTCGTCCACCGCCTTGTCCGGCTGACTTTGGCCGATCAGCGCCAAAGCGAGGTCGAAGCGCGCCTCGTGATCGTCCGGGTTCGCCTCAAGCCGGGCGGTGAACTCCGCCGCGGCGCCGGCCGCCTCGGCCGCCTGCGCGGCCAGTTCGATGGAGGACCGCGCCGCCGCGATCACCGGGTCGTCCGACTGGTCCGCCGGGGCCAGCGCCAGCGTCTGTTCGGCGCGCTCCATTTCGCCGATCGCCGCATAGGCGCGAGCGAGTCCGGCGATGGCCCGGAGGTTGCTCTCGTCCTCGCCCAGAATGGCGGCGAAGACCTGCGCGGCGTCCGCCAGCGCGCCCTCGTTCAGCATCGCTTCGGCGTGGTCAAGCGCCTCCTCGAGGCCGCCGCCTTCCTCGCCGCCCGCCATGGCGGCGACACGCTGCACGAATTCGGTCACCTCGGCCGGTCGCACGGCGCCCATGAACCCATCGACGGGCTGGCCCTGGAAGAAGGCGAACACCGCAGGGATCGACTGCACCTGCATCTGGGATGCGACGCGCTGGTTCTGGTCGACATTGACCTTCACCATCTTTACAGCGCCGTTGGTCTTGGCGATCGCGTCCTCCAGCACCGGGCCCAGCTGTTTGCAGGGGCCGCACCAGGGCGCCCAGAAATCGACGACCACCGGTTTCTCCTTCGAGGCCTCGATCACTTCGGGCAGGAAAGTCCCGTCGGTCACATCGACCGCCACAGCCTCCGCCGCTGGGGCGCCGCCGCCGAGTTCAAGCATCGTCAAGCTCCATACATTCGTTAATCGCCGGTTCGCCCTCAGGGCTTCGGCTGTGTGTCCCGGGCCGCCGCCAGGGCTTCGAGCGCGTCGAAATCGACCATCGTCGGCTCATGTCCGCAGGCGGCGAAGAATTTCAGCATGTCTTCGTTAGAGATAGCGACCGTCGCATGATTGTGTAGCGGATGAAAGTTCAGCACCTCCGCCTGCATCATTTGCGCGTCCAGCGCCAGCCGCACGCGCCGCGCGTCGATATCGTTGATCAGAGCCAAAGGCGACACGGCGCCGGGCCGCACGCCCAGCACCTCCTGCAACAGCTCGGCCGAGCCGAAGCTGAATCGCCCAGCGCCCAGCGCCCTGGAGAGATCGGGGATATGAATGCGCCGGTGCTCCAGACAGACGACCAGCCAGAGCGCGCCCTTCTTGTCCTTCAGAAACAGGTTCTTGGTGTGCGCGCCCTCTTTCAGCTCGGGCAGGGAATCGCGAAAGGCGCGGCTGTCCTCCACCCGGAACAGGGGCGGGTGGGAAAAGCGCCGCGCGCCCACGCCAGCATCCTGAAGGAACGCGGTCAGTCGCGCCTCGGCGGCGCGCTCCTCGTTGTCCGGGCCGGCGTTGTTCAGGTCTTCAGGGCTCATCCTGCGCGGCCTTCCTTGGTTGTTCGCGGCCGGACCCTAGGCGTTCCGGAGCGCTTGGGCCAGCCCGATGCGAAGATGTCGTATTCGCTCTTGCGTTCGCCGGACGATCGGCTATATGTCCGCCGCACCACGACGCGGGCGTAGCTCAGGGGTAGAGCGCAACCTTGCCAAGGTTGAAGTCGTGAGTTCGAATCTCATCGCCCGCTCCAATTCCTCTCCGGCAGGAGAGCGCATGAAAGCCGCCCTCGGGCGGCTTTTCGCGTTTCGGGGATTTTTACGTCGTCGAAGGGTCGCGATTCGCGGGTCGGATGCGGCGAATCGAGCCTGTCGCGCGCCCTAGTGCCGGAAGTGGCGCATGCCGGTGAACACCATGGCGAGGCCACGCTCGTCGGCGGCGGCGATCACCTCTTCGTCGCGGATCGAGCCGCCCGGCTGGATCACCGCCGTCGCCCCGGCCTCGGCCGCGGTGATCAGCCCATCTGCGAAGGGGAAGAACGCGTCGGAGGCCACGGACGAGCCCACGGTCGGCGGCTCGGAGAGGCCCAGTTCGCGGGCCATGTCCTTGGCCTTGGACGCGGCGATGCGGGTGGAGTCGACCCGGCTCATCTGCCCGGCGCCGACGCCGACCGTGGCCCCGCCCTTGGCGTAGACGATGGCGTTGGATTTGACATGCTTGGCCACTCGCCACGCGAAGAGAAGGTCGGCGAGCTCCGCCTCCGTAGGCGCGCGCTTGGTGACGACCTTCAGGTCCGCGGCGGTCAGCCGCCCGGCGTCGCGGTCCTGGATCAGGTATCCGCCCGAGACCTGCCGCCATGTCAGTCCCGGCGCCGTCGGATCCGGCAGGCCGCCGGCCTCCAGAAGGCGCAGGTTCTTTTTGGCGGCGAAGATCTCGGCCGCCTCCGGCGCGACAGAGGGCGCGATGACGACTTCGGTGAAGATTTCCGCCACCGCCTTCGCCGTCTCGGCGTCCAGTGGCTGATTGACCGAGACGATGCCGCCGAAGGCCGAGACCGGGTCGCATTGGCGCGCGCGCTCATAGGCCTCGGCCAGCGTCGCGCCAGTGGCCACGCCGCACGGATTGGCGTGCTTGATGATGACGCAGGCGGGGCCGTCCTTGGAGTCGAACTCGGCGGTCAGCTCATAGGCCGCATCGGTGTCGTTGATGTTGTTGTAGCTCAGCTCCTTGCCCTGAAGCTGGCGCGCCGTGGCGACGCCGGGCCGCGTGGAGCCATCGACATAGAACGCCGCGGACTGATGCGGGTTTTCGCCATAGCGCAGCGTCTGGCGCAGTGTTCCGGCGACGGCGCGGCGGCGCGGCTCCTCCGCCACATGTCCGGCCAGCCAGGTGGAGACCGCAGCGTCATAGGCGGCGGTGCGGGCGTAGGCGCGCTGGGCGAGGGTCCGTTTCAGGTCCGCGGGCACGACGCGGTCATTGGCGTCCATCGCCGCCAGCACGACGTCATAGTCCTCCACATCCACCACCACCGCGACATGGGCGTGATTCTTGGCAGCCGCGCGGATCATCGCCGGTCCGCCGATGTCGATATTCTCGACGCAGGTCTCGTAATCGGCGCCCGCGGCCACGGTCGCCTCGAACGGGTAGAGGTTCACGCAGAGCAGGTCGATCGGCTGGATCCAGTGCTCCGCCATCGACGCCACATGCTCGGGATTGTCGCGCAGCGCCAGCAGGCCGCCATGCACCGCCGGGTGCAGGGTCTTCACCCGCCCGTCCATCATTTCGGGGTATCCGGTCAGGTCCGCCACGTCGCGGACCGGGATGGCCGCCTCGCGAATCGCCTTGGCGGAGCCGCCGGTGGAGACCAGCTCCACGCCCCGCTCGGTCAGCGCGCGGGCGAAATCGATCAGGCCGGTCTTGTCGGAAACTGAGAGGAGGGCGCGCCGGATGGGCGCGGGGGCGGCGTCGGTCATGGGAACGGGTGGCTTTCCAAAGTCTGCGCCCGGTCGGGCGGGCTGGTTCAATCGGCGAGGGCGGGCGCTGCGCGCAGGTCCTTGCTCCAGTCCGGCCGGTCCGCGGCGTCGTCGGTGAAATCCCGATGCGCAGGCGCGGCGGCGCCAACCCGGCGGAACGCCCAGTTCACGCGGGTCTGATAATCGGTTACGCGGCCGCTGACCACTATTTGTTTGGTCGGCCGCGGCCGCCGGTAGGGACCGCCCAGATAGACGCTGTCCTCCAGCGCCAGCGCGCCGCCCTTCTGGCGCATGGTCCAGCCCTCGCCACCCCCGAGCCTGAGCGTTACGGTTTCGCCGACCAGCTTGGCCTCCACTTCGGGGTGCAGGTGGAACCTTATGGCGAAATCAGCGTCCGGGCCGCGGCTGGTCTCGGGCCGCTCCAGCACCTCGCCGCCGCGCAGCTCGCCGCCATCGGTCGAGAGATAGAGCCGCCGCTCATGGATCAGGTCATAGCGCGGCAGCCAGCCATTATGCGCGGCTCGGAGCAGCACGCCGTCGGCTTCGTCGACCCGGTCCGCCAGAACGCCGGGTTGCAGGCCGACGGCGCGCGCGCCCAGTCGCCGGCCGGTGAAGCCCTGCGGGTCCAGAAAATCGACAGGCGAGCGATCCTCGATGCTCAGGGTTGAGAAGGCGGCGGCCGCCCGGCCTGCTTTCGCCCAGTCCGCTCCCAGATGCTCGCCAGGGCCGCAACTGACGATCAGCCGCCGCCGCCCGGCGCTGACCTCCAGCGCCAGAAGCCCGGCGCCGGCGCGGGTCGAGTATTCGCCCGGCCCCGGCGGGCCTACATCCATCACCGCGGTCAGTCGCCCGGAGGACAGACGCCCGAACCCGGCCTCCGCCGCAAGTTTTCGGGCCGGGGCCGGCGCGCGCGCTTCGGAAAACGCGTAGTCGATGCGACCGTCGTCAAGCTCACGCCCGCCATTGAACAGGGCCAGCCCGCCGTCTCCCTGCCGCAGCATGCGCAGCGTCGGCGCCATGCGCCCGATCGCCTCGGTCAGCCGGGCGGTGGAGACGCCGCGCGCGCGCTCCAGATCGCGCCGCAGACCGACGGCGAGGGCGAACACCTCGAAAAGCTCCGATGGGCGGCGGCTAAGGTGCCCGCCATCCGGGGTCAGCTGTGCGTCCAGCTCCGCCTCGAAATCGCCGATCGCGCCCAGAAACCTGCGCTCGAACCCGTCCACGCACAGCCCGGCGTAGACCATGCCGGCGACCGCCTGCAAACGCGGCGCGCCGACCGGCGCCTGACGCCAGCGTGACCGCAGATACCGCGCCTGCCGCGCCAGCGACCGCAGCGCCGCCCGGCGCGAGCGGTCGTCGGCGCCATCGAGAACAAGCGCGGAATGGGTCAGCCACGCCCTGATCCGCCGCCCGACGACATGCGGGCGCCAGGCCAGCGCGTCGGCGCCTCGCCCATGCGCGGCGATCCAGTGATGCACGGCGGCCTGCGCCGCACGCTTCGCCTCGCGATCGCCCACGGCGGCGTAGTGCGCCAGCCAGTCGAACCCGTGCAGCGCTTCAGCCCAGGCTTCGGATGGAGGCGTCGCGAACCACGGCGCGTCCCGGCCCTCGACGCTTTCCCCGTCGAACAGCCAGCGCCCGCCGAGCATGGCCCGTCCCCGCAGCGCGTCGCCGGGATAGAGCGGCTCAGGCGGGTTCGACAGGCCCCGGGGCGTGCGGCCGAGGCCGTCCAGCCGCACAGCGAGCGGACGCGTAAGGCCACGGCGGGCTACGTTCAGGCTGCGCGACAGCGCGGCGAGGGCGAGGATCGAATGGCTCATCTGGGGGATGAAGCCCCGTTGGGGGGAATGGTTCTTCCCGGCTGCTCTTGTCGCGCAGCATAGCGCGCCGCGCGCGCCGCGTCACGGGCGAGAGCGGTCAGGCGCGCTTTCTGAGCCGCGCGGCGAAGAACCCGTCCAGCCCGCCGATCTCCGGCCAGAAATCGGGCCGGGCGCGGAAGTCGCCCGCTTGCGTGAGCAACTCCGTCGAACCGCCCAGTTCGTCCGCCGAGATCGCGACGCGCATCGCGTCCGCATGTCGGGCGAGGAAGTCTTCGACGCGCCGCTCTCCCTCGATCGGGTCCAGCGAGCAGGTGGCGAAGACCAGAACCCCGCCGGGCGCCAGCCAGTCCCACGCCCGGTCCAGCAGCTTGTCCTGCAAGCCCGCAAGCGTCTTCGCCTCGCCGCCTTTCCGAAGATAAGGCAGGTCCGGATGGCGGCGGATGGTGCCGGAGGCGGAGCAGGGCGCATCCAGCAGGATCGCATCGAAGGGCCGCTCGGGCGCCCAGTCCAGCGCGTCGGCGGTTTCGATCTTCGCCGTGAGGCCGGTGCGGGCGAGGTTCTCATGCAGCCGCTCCAGCCGGGCCTCGGAGATATCGAGCGCCGTGACCTCGGCGCCCGCAGCGGCCAGTTGCAGCGTCTTGCCGCCGGGCGCCGCGCAAAGGTCGAGCACGCGCATGCCCGGAGCGGGGCTCAAGAGGCGCGCCGGGATCGCGGCGGCGGCGTCCTGCACCCACCATGCGCCGTCCGCAAAGCCGGGCAGGGCGGACACCTGCGCCCCGGCGGCGAGGCGCACCGAGCCGGTAGGAGTCAGCGCGCCGCCCAGTTGCTCCGCCAGCGCGGCCGCCTGAGCCGGATCGCGCGGCGTCAGGTCCAGCGGCGGGCGGGTCAGATGCGCGGCGAGGATCGAGTCTGCGATGTCACGCCCATAGGCCTCGGTCAGCATGTTGCGCAGCCAGTTGGGCGCGTTCTTGCGTCCCGCCTTCAACGGCTCGGCGTCGGCGAGCGCAGGGGCGTCCTCGGCCAGCTTCCGGCCCACCGCGTTCACCAGCCCGCCGAAGCGCATTGTTCTCGGGTTGCGTTTGATCAGCGTCACCGCGGCGTCGATCACCGCATGCGGCGCGCCGCCCAGAAAGCCGATCTCGGCGGCTGCGAGACGCAGCGCGATCTCGGGCAGGCCGCCGGGGTTGCGCTCCAGATGTTGGGCGAGCAGGGCGTCGATCTGGCCGAGCCGGCGCAGCGTCTCCGCCGCCAGCGACCGCGCGCGGGCGCGTTCC
>QKHF01000207.1 GCA_003250135.1 Paracoccaceae bacterium
TCGTTCTCCGCCGACTGGCTCGCCTTGCGCGAACCCGCGGACCATGCCGCGCGGGACGCCGGACTAGCGGCCCGGCTCGGGGCATGGATGGAGAAGACCGGTGCCCGCCATATTCTGGACCTTGGCTGCGGCTCCGGCTCCACCCTGCGGGCGCTGGCGCCCGTGCTGCCGGATGGATGCGTCTGGACGCTGTTGGACTATGACGCCCGCCTGTTGGCGGCGGCGCGCGCGCGGCTGATCGGCTGGGCCGACGCCGCGGCGGAGGATGGCCCGGCGCTGGCGCTGATCAAGGGGGCGAAGCGCGTCTCCGTGCGGCTGGAGCGGCGCGCCCTGTCCGCGGAAGGGCTGGCGGAGCTCTTGGAGGAGACGGAGGCTGAGGTCGTGACCGCTTCGGCCTTCTTCGACCTTGCAGGCGCGGCGTTCATCGACGCGTTCGCCAGCGCCGCACGAGAGTCCGGGGCTGCAGTCTATGCGGCGCTGACCTATGACGGGCGGGAGAATTGGACGCCCGCAGACCCGGCTGAGGCGGAGGCGCTCGCCGCGCTCCACGCCCATATGCGGCGAGAGAAGGGACTCGGCCCGGCGACCGGCCCCGACTCCGCCGACATGCTTGAAGATGCGCTACGGCGCGAGGGGTTCGACGTCTCCCGCGCGCCATCCTCCTGGCTGCTTTCCACGCCGGGCGATTCAGCGTTGATCCGCGAACTCGCGAGGGGATCGGCCGCCGCCGTCGCCGAGCTTCAGCCCTATGCGTCCTGGTTGGAGGATTGGACCCGCGCCCGTCTCAACGCGACGCGGGTAGAGATCGGCCACGCCGACATGCTGGCCCTGCCGCCGCGTTAGGGCAGCATGCGCGCCATCACCCCGTCCTTGTAGACGAAGCGGTGCAACAACGCGGCGCCGATATGGATCGCGACCAGCAGGATGATCAACCAGCCAAGCGCGCCGTGAACCCCGTAGAGCGCCTCCGACAGCGCCTTGTCCTTGCCGACTAGGTCCGGAAACGCGCCGCCGAAAAACTCGGCCGGAAATCCGCCGGCCGATGTCGCCACCCAGCCGACGACGGGCTGCGCCAGCAATAGCAGGTACAGCAGCCCATGCACCGACTTCGACGCGATGCGGTGGAATGCGGACAGGGGTGGAACATGCGGCGGATCGGGCATCATCAGCTTGGCGATGATCCGGACAGTCATCAGGATCAGGATCAGCAGCCCGAAGCTCTTGTGGTACTTGTAGACGAAGTTCGTGGTTTCGATGCCGAAGTTGTCCTTCAGCCCCATGAACCCGTATTTCCACAGCATGAGGCCGCCGATCAGCGTCAGGATCACGCAGAGCGCCACCACCCAATGCAGCAACTTGCGAACGGCCGGATAGCCCTGAGCCGACGTCTCCCCAGTCGCGTCAGTCATGTCTGTCATTGGAGCCCCCTCCGGTTTTCAGAAAGTTGAGCGACTCGCCCTCCGCCGCTTATGGCTCAACTTCGTAAATCGCATGCGAACAGCACATCGCCGTCGTCGAAAACATGCACGCGGCTGCGCGGACGCAGCGCCTGATCCAGCCCGTCGATCGGCGGCAGCACCAACCCCGCCTGACCAGAGCCGAAGATCATCGGCGCGACCAGAAGATGCAGGAAATCCACCGCGCCCGCGCCCAGAAAGCGCGACAGCGTATCGGCGCCGCCCTCCAGCAGGATGCGCGGCAAGCCCCGCGCCGCCAGCGCCTTGACGATGGCTGTCGGCGAAATTTCGCCTCCCTCCGCCTCGATCTCCAGACGCTCGGCGCCATCGGGAACCTCGGCGCCAGGCGTCGTCACCACGATGACCCGCGCAAGGCCATCATGCAGGCAGGCCGCATCCCTGGGCATCCGCCCGCGCGGATCGATCACCACGCGCGCCGGATGATCGCCCGTCACGCGGCGCACCGTCAGGCTGGGATCGTCGGCGACCACGGTGCCGACGCCAACCATGACCGCGTCAACCTGCGCCCTCAGCCGGTGCAGGTGGTCGAGCGCCGCCGCGCCATTGATGTATTTCGACTTGCCGGTCGGAGTCGCAATCCGCCCGTCCAGCGTCTGGCCCAGCTGGGCGACGACCACCGAGTCCGCATCGCATTTGGCGATCGGCGCTAGGGCGAAGGCAGGATAACGGTCCATGGTCTTGTTCTTGCGATCCACGCGTCAGAGTTCAAATGATTTCGGCGCACTTATGATCGCGTCTGCGTGAGGCGAAATCGCGGCGGCTTCTCTGCTTGGCCGTGCGCAGGGCGACGGCGGCTCTACATAGGCGCCTAGAAATCGTACTTCCAGTTGAGACCGACGCTTTCACCGGCGGTTGAGCCTGTTTCTACATCCACGGTCAGATTGTCGAGGATATCGACCTCCACCACCACGGCGCTGCTGCCGCCCAGCGACTGCTTGGCCCCGACATACACGCCGTCGGCGACGTAGCTGCCGACATTGACCTCCTGCTCGCCGTCGTCGTCGGTGTCGAGGCTCAGCACGTCGACCCCAAGCGCGCCGCGGATATCGCCGAGCGTTCCGTCGCCGCCATCCATCAGCGTGGCGACGCCCAGCGCCAGCTGAATGCCCTGCGCCGCCGACAGCGACTGGCTGGATTTGCCGAAGATCGCCATCGGAAGAATCTCTTCCTCCGGCACCACCGGGTCGGACGTGAACGAAATGGCGGGGTCCGAGGCCGTCCGGTTGACCACGATCCGGCCGATGAAGTCATCCGTCTCGCGGGTCAGGGTCACGTCCAGTTCCGGGTCCGAGGAGCCGGTGAAGATCGCAGCGCCGCGTTCGAGCACGAACGCCTTGCCCAGCAGGTCCAGACCGCCGCGCACCCGCTCGACCGAGCCGACGATCATCGGGTTCGAGGCCGGCCCGTCGATCTTGATGTCCGCGCGCCACTCTGAATCGAGTCCCCGACCGCGTACGAAGATCTTCCGCTCGGCGAAGACCCGCAGATCCAAAGTCACCAGGCCCTCCTCGGCGGCTTCCTCCTCCTCTTCCTCCTCGCCCTTGATCCGCACGTCTCCCAGCGTCACGACGCCGGGCGGGGATGAGTTGATCAGCCGAATCTCTGCGCCCTGGATCTCGATTTCGCCCTTGACGAGGATGTCGTTCAGCGGCCCGGTCACCGCCACATCGCCGTGCACTCGGGCGGTCGCGTCGTCCCGGCGCACCAGCGTCGCGGACTTGGTTGAAACGAGAACGTCCAGCCCTTCATTCGGGCCCGAGAGCGCGACAGTCGCGGTTCCCTCCACACGCCCGCCGGCTCCGTCCGAGGCGGACAGCGTCAGGCCGATGTCGCGCCCTTCGGCGATGGTCGTCTCAACATTGAGGTCGGTCAGGATGGTGCCGAGATCGAGATTCTCATAGGCGCCGTCAGTCACCGCGACCCGGCCGCCGATATGCGGCGCTTCGATAGGTCCGGTGACGGCCAAGGCGATCAAGGTCTCGCCGCTCAGCACATGCCCTGTCGCCGGAACCAGCGACCAGATTCGCTCGATCCGGCCATTCCAGTCGACAGCGGCGTCGATCTCGGCCCCTCGAGGCGGCGCCGGCAAGGTCCCGCCAGTGGGCCGCAGCGGCAACGCGGCCCGCGCCGTCAGCGGGCGTCCCGCGGGTCCAACGATCTTGACGTCTGCGTTCATCAGGCGGCCGTCCCAGGCCGCAGTGGCGTCCAGGTCGAGCCCCCGCCCCTCATGACGAAGCGCGCCTTCGGTGTTGTAGCCACGGCCGGTCAGCGCGATTTCGGCGCCAGCCGAACCCGCGCGCGTGTCGAACCGGGCCGAAAAATCCGTCACGCCGTCATCGAACACGTTCAGGCCCAGCCGCTTCATCGTCGCCATTGTGAAGCCGGTCAGCTGGATGTCGCCCGAGGCGCCGTGCGGATGCAGCGCCGCATCGCCCGCCAGTCGCCCGTCGTCCGGCAGGCTCAGGTCCAGCCCCTTGATGCGCGTGGTCCCGCCCCCGGTAGTCACCGTCATGATCGAGGACAGCGCGACGCGCTCCTCGGCCAGCGCGGCGGACATGCTGGAGACGGTGACGCGCGTCTCCGGGCCGGACGCATCGACCAGCGCCTCAGCCTCGGCGCTCAACTCCTTTCGGTCCAACTCGCCCGCCGCGTTCAGGGCGACGGCGAGCGCCGAGAGCGGCCCGTTCGCAGTCAACGCGACCGTCTCCAGCTCCAGATCGCCCGCATCAACGCCGGCCACGGAGAGGTCGGCGGTCAGCGCGGGCTTGCCCATAAGGTCGCGTCCGCGCGCGGTCAGCTTGACCGTCTCCACCGCCGCGCCCTCGGTCTGGAGCTTCGCGACGGACGCGTTCAGGGCGGCGGCCTGCCGGCCGTCCGGCGCGGTCAGGGTCAGATCCGCCCGCAAGGCGCCGCTCATCGGCGCGCCGGTGACGCGGCCAAGGCCGGCCAATCCGCCTGAGGCGCGCAGCTTCCCGTCCACCGTCGTCGTCGCGAGGTTGACCGTCGCGCCGCCATCCGCGGACAGGCCCAGCGCATTGGCCTTCAGCCCTTCCACAGTCAGCGCGTCGCCCGCCAGCGCGAAACCGGTCGCGATCTCCGCGTCGCCATAGTCCGACCCCGCCAGCGCCAGCGCCACATCGCCAGAGATCGTCTCGCTCAGCTCAACCGCATGGGTCAGCGACACGAGCCCCAGCCCCGTCCCGGCGGCGCTCGCGCCCTCGATCCTTGCCTCGCCCGACAGCGCCAAAGCGGCGAGCGGACCGATGGCTTCCCCTTTGGCGCTCAGCGCGCCCGAGAGCGGCGTCCCGATCGCCTCTCCCGCAGGAGTCAGGTCAGGCGCAGTCAGCAGATAGGTCGCCGCAAGCGCCTCGCCTTGCAGCGCCGCGTTGGCGACGAAATCGGCGTCGCCGAACTCAGAGCCCCGGAACGCGGCCGTCACGTCGGCGGTCAGCGCCTCGCCCATCGCGATCTGGTGCGACACGGTCAGCGCGCCCAGATCCTTGTCCGCCATGCGCGCGGCCGTCAGGGCCAGCTCCCCATCCACCCGCGGCGCGGCGAAGGTCCCGGTGGCCGCGCCCGTTGCCGTGAACACGCCCGCCGCCTCCGCGCCATAGCTCGCCGCCACAGGCGCGAGGTCCGGCGCCGCGAGGCGATACCCCACATCCAGCGTCTCGGCGGCGAGGTCGGCCGCGCCCTGGACCGAGACCTGCAACACGCGGCTCTCAAGGCTCAGCGCGGTCAGGCTGGCCGCATCGCCGTCCAGCGTCGCGTCCAGCGTCAGCTTCGCCGGGCCCAGCGTCTCCGGCTGCAGCCGGTCCAGCCGCATGCCGTCCGCGCTTCCGTCACCCTTGAGGGCGATCAGAGCGCCTGTTTTCCTGAGCTCGGCCTTCAAGGCGAGAGAGGCGATGTCGGCCGGCGCAGTCGCCAGCCCGACAATGTCGAAGTCGCCGGACAGCGTCAGGTCGTCGGGCGTCCCGAACGCCTTGCCGTCGAAATCGACGGCCTGAAAATCCACCCCCTCGGCCAGCGCCGCCAGGGTCCGCTCCGCCGCCATCGCCAGCGTCAGGTCGAGCGCGCCAGTCGGCCGGTTCCACGTCCCGTCCGCGACTACGGACAGCGAGGGCGCGGCGATCTCCGCCGCCGCGATGTCGATCAGCCCGTTCTCGCCTTCCGCCGCATCGACCGAGATCGTCAGCGCGGGCGAAAGCGCGGTCAGAGCCGCTTCACCCAGCTTGTAGCCGGGAATGATGGTGAAATCCGCCTTGGCCGCCAGCTTGTCGGCATAGGCGATCACGGCGTCGCCCCGCGCCTCCAGCATGCCCTGAACATTCGCATCCAGCGCGACGCGCCAATCTTCCGGCGGACCGTCCGCCGTTAGATCGACCCGCGTGGTCGCATCGGCTTCCAGGCCGACCGCGGCGGCGACGATCCCCCCGGCCGACTCGCGCGCCGTCAGATTGAAGCGCAAATGATCGGTGTCGAAATTGCGCTCGTAATCTATGTCGAACACGCCTTCGACGGCGTCGATGCGCCGGATCGACAGCCTCAGCGCCTGAACGTCTCCCTCGTCCCGTGCGCCGCCCGACCCGCTGAAGCTGATTTCCTGCGGCGCGACGCCCTCGGCCAGATGGATGCGCTCCAGCGACACGCGCTGCACCCGCATCGCGATCGGGCTGCGCGGCCAGTCGATGGAGAAACCACCGCCCTCATCTTCCGGCTCCGGCTCCTCCTCCACAGGCAGCGGGGTCGGGCTGCGGATCATCGAAAGGCCGGTGATGGTCAGGGAATTGATCTCCACCTCTCCCCGTAACAGCCGCGACGGGCTCCAGCTGAACGCGGCGCTCTCGATGCTCAGCCAGACGCCCTCGGCATCCGCGACGGTGACGCCTTCCAGGCTGGTGGACCCGTCCGCCGCCTCGTCGACCCGCTCCGCCTTCACCTCGAAAGAGCCGGGCGTGGAGATCTGCTCCAGCAGGAAATCCACCATCCTGTTCTTGAGGCCGGAGAGGGAGAACGCGCCCGCAGGGGCCGCGAACAGCGCGGCGCAGGTCACCAGCCCGGCGGCGATGAACCGCCGGACGGATGTCCGCTTATGCCCAACTGCGCCCATCAGAACGCCTGTCCGATCGCAAAGTAGAACTCGAAATCATTGTCGACATCGCGGGGATTGAGCGGAACGCCCACATCCAGCCGTATCGGGCCAACCGGCGAATAATAGCGGAACCCGAGCCCCGTCGCCCATTGCACCTCCTCCTCGAAATTCGGGAACACCTCGGTCGAGACGGTGCCGCCATCCAGGAAGACGACGCCGCCGACGTCTCCGGCGATCGGCGCCCGCAGCTCCAGCCCCGCCTCCAGGACCGACAGGCCGCCGGTTGGGTCCTCCTCATCGTCCAGAGGGCCGATGAAGTCGCGCTGATATCCGCGAACAGATCCGCCGCCGCCGGAATAGAGCCGCTTGGTCGGCGTCACCGTCTCCAGCTCGCCGGACAGGACGGAGCCGATCCGCCCACGAGCCGCGAGCACCCAACGCCCGTCGCCGGACAGGTTCAGATAGGTTGATCCGATCGTGTCCCAGACGACATAGGCGGTTGGCTCGCTTGCGTAGGTGCCCGTGTAGGGCGTGACGCTGGTGCGCAACCGGAATCCTTCGGTGGGATTCAGGAAGTCCGGCGTATCGTCGAATTCCAGGAACATCGGCAGGCCGAGCAGATACGCCTCGCCTTCGTTGGTGCTTTCGGTGATGTTGTCGTAGCCGATCGAGCCGCCCGCCCCGGCCCGCCAATGCCGGTTCAGGCGTCGCTCGATTCCCAAGGTGAACTCGCTTGAGAAACCGGTGAACACGTCATCGTCGCGATAGAGCGCCTCGCCGCCCGCGATCAGCGCCTGCTCGTCGCGCAAATATTGCGGCTTTCTGAAGTCGAACTCGATCTTTGGTTCTTCCTGCGAGATGTCGGCGGAGGCGCGCACGCTCTCGCCGGCGCCGAACAGGTTACGGTGCTGGAATCCGCCGCGCACAGCCGGACCCGTGTCGCTGTTGAAGCGCACGCCCGCCGTCAGCGACCGCGGCAATCTCTCCTCGGCTGTCACGGTGATCGGCGCGACACCGTCTGGCGGCAACTCCGCAGGCGTCTCGGGCAGCCGGACCGATACGGAGGAGAACAGACCGGTCTGCGCCAGCTCGCGCTGATACTCGTCCAGACGGGTTTGCCGCACGGGCTTGCCGTCCTCCCAGTTCTTGTACGAACGCAGGTAATCGTGATCCACCGACTCCGCGCCTTCGATCGTCATCTCGCCATAGCGGACGAAAGGACCGGGCGCGATCCGGCTTTCCACCTCGATTGTTTCGGCGTCCATATCGGCCACCGCCCTGCGGCCAGCGGCCTCCGCATAGGGGTAGCCCCGATTCCGCAGCAGGGCGACCGCGGCGGCCTCGGCGCCGACGATCTCTTCGGCCCGCGCACGGCCACCGACGGGAGAGCCCAACTTGGCCGCGTCCAGGTCTGGCGCGCCCTCGGCGGGCTCGGTCAGGGAAATCGTGTGAGACGCGAGGGTGAACGGCGCGCCCGGCTCCACGCGGGCGACGGCGCGCCACGGCGCATCCTTGGGGGGCTCCGCCTCTCCCTCTTTGGCTACCGGGGCGATGACCTCATAGTCGTATCCCGCGTCGTAGTAGCCTTCGGACTTCAGGATGGTCTGAACCAGGCTCTCATCCGTCTGCAATCGCCGGGTCAGGAAGGAGGGGCTGGGCGCGCCGCCCTCGCTGAGCCGGAAGATCGACAGGGACTCGACCAGTAACGCCTCGATATCCTCGTCCGGCGCGCCCTCCAGCGCCGCCTCGTACTCGATCGCCGTGTCGGACGTCGGCAGAGAGACGTCGGACTGCAACGAATCGTCTCCCGAGGCGCAGGCGGCGAGCAACGCCGCCGCGCCAGCGACGAGGACCATTCTGACCGTCATGCGCATGAACGCCGCTTCGTTTCCTCTCCCGAGCCGCCAGACCATCAGATTCGGCGTTCGGGCGCCAGCCCTCTACTCAGCGGGGAAACCGCGCGGCTGAGACGCGTTGTTGGATTGGGCTGGGGCGGCGGCCTTCACCTCGCCATACGCGACGCCGATCAGGACAGCGCAACCGAACGCGTTTACGGCCAGCCGTGTCCAGACGTCGCGGCCAATCAGGTCCAGCAGGAAGCCGTCGAAATTGGCCAGCGGAATCGAGACCATGAACACCGCAAGCGACTGGGTGCCGACCTTGCGGATCACCGGCACCGTCTTCAGGAACCCAGTCCCGGTCACCCAGCTGCGCGCCCGCGGGCCGATGACCGCCCAGACCAAAAGGATCAGCGCCATCAGATGCGAGATCTGAACCAAGCCCATCTTGTCGCCGGGCACGATGGGAATGACCTGCAGCAGCCAGGCGTCGAGCGCCGGGGCGATGGCTTTGATCTCATCGATATAGGCGTAGGGCGCGGTTAGGATCAGCACGGCGCCAGCCCCGGTCAGGACCAGCGGCCCCGCCGCCCGTGGCGCACGAAATCCATCACGCAGCCGCACGCCGCCGGGCCCCACCGCGGCCCAGGCGAGGTAGGCCAGAGACAGGAAATGTAGATAACG
>QKHF01000173.1 GCA_003250135.1 Paracoccaceae bacterium
CGGCGTGCGACTGCACGAAGCCGCGCTGCAATCGAAGCGATAACGAGGGAACGCCATGTTCAAGAAAATCCTGATCGCCAACCGGGGAGAGATCGCTTGCCGCGTGATCAAGTCGGCCAAGAAGATGGGGATCGCGACGGTCGCGGTCTACTCGGACGCCGACAAGGACGCGCTGCATGTCCGCATGGCGGATGAGGCGGTGCATATCGGCCCGCCGCCGGCCAACCAGTCCTATATCGTGATCGACAAGATCATGAAGGCGATCAAGGACACCGGCGCCGAGGCGGTCCATCCGGGCTACGGCTTCCTGTCCGAGAACCCGAAATTCGCCGAGGCGCTGGACGCCGCCGGCGTCGCCTTCATCGGCCCGCCGGTGGGCGCGATCAAGGCGATGGGCGACAAGATCACCTCGAAGAAGCTCGCCGCCGAGGCGGGCGTCAGCACCGTGCCGGGCTATATGGGGCTGATCGCGGACGCCGACGAGGCCGCCAAGATCGCGTGCGAGATCGGGTATCCGGTGATGATCAAGGCCTCCGCCGGCGGCGGCGGCAAGGGAATGCGCATCGCCTGGAACGAGACGGAGGCGCGCGAGGGCTTCCAGTCCTCGAAGAACGAGGCGGCGGCGAGCTTCGGCGACGACCGCATCTTCATCGAGAAGTTCGTCACCCAGCCGCGCCATATCGAGATTCAGGTGCTGGGCGACAAGCACGGCAACTGCGTCTATCTGAATGAGCGCGAATGCTCGATCCAGCGACGGAACCAGAAGGTCGTCGAGGAGGCGCCCAGCCCGTTCCTCGACGCCGCCACCCGAAAGGCGATGGGCGAGCAGGCGGTCGCGCTGGCGAAAGCGGTGGACTACTGCTCGGCCGGCACGGTGGAGTTCATCGTCGACGGCCAGCGGAATTTCTACTTCCTCGAGATGAACACCCGCCTGCAGGTGGAGCATCCGGTCACCGAGCTGATCACCGGCGTCGACCTTGTCGAGCAGATGATCCGTGTCGCGGCTGGCGAGAAGCTGCCCTTCGCTCAGGAAGACGTGAAGCTGAACGGTTGGTCGATCGAAAGCCGCCTCTACGCCGAGGATCCGTATCGCAACTTCCTGCCCTCAATCGGGCGGCTGACGCGCTATCGCCCGCCCGAGGAGCATGCGGACGAGAAGTCCGTCGTGCGCAACGACACTGGCGTCTATGAGGGCGGCGAGATCAGCCGGTTCTACGATCCGATGATCGCCAAGCTCTGCTCCTGGGGCCAGGACCGCCAGGAAGCGCTGGAGATCATGCGCAACGCGCTTGACGAATTCGAACTGGAGGGCATCGGCCACAACCTGCCGTTCCTGTCGGCGGTGATGGACCATCCCAAGTTCATCGCGGGCGACATGACCACGGCCTTCATCGCCGAGGAGTATCCGGACGGGTTCAGCGGCGTCAGCCTGCCCGAGCCTGCGCTGATGCGGATCGCAGCCGGCGCCGCGGCGATGAAATTCGCCACCGAACGGCGCGCCGCCCGCATCACCGGCGTGGTCAGCGAGCATGAGCGCCATGTCGGCGATCGCTGGGTGGTGTCGCTGGACGGCCATTCCTACCCTGTGAAGGTCCGCCGTCAGATCCTGGGCCGCATTCGGACCGAGGAGGGCGACATCTTCTCGATCGCCGAACAGACGGAGGGCCGTGACCCCAGTTCGCCGCACTCCATCATCCACGGGCACGGCGCCGTGGTCGTGGAGTTCGAGGGCGGGAAGAAGATGTTCGTCGAGGGCGACTGGACGCCGGGCGATACGCTGACCACCGCCATGATCGACGATCACATCATGTCGGTGAAGACCGACCTGCGCACCGAGGGCTTCCGCATCCGGTATCGCGGCGCGGATCTCGATGTGAAGGTTCGCACGGCGCGGGCGGCCGAACTGGCCAAGCACATGCTTGAAAAGGTTCCGCCCGACACCTCGAAGATGCTGCTTTGCCCGATGCCCGGACTTGTCGTCTCCATCGCCGTCGAGGTCGGCCAGGAGGTGCAGGAGGGCCAGCCGCTCTGCACCGTCGAGGCGATGAAGATGGAGAACGTCCTCAGGGCGGAGAAGACCTTGGTGGTCAAGTCGATCAATTGCGAGCCGGGCGCGAGCATGGCGGTCGATGACGTGATCATGGAGTTCGAGTAGGCGCCGCGCCGTCCGCGCGCATCAGACGCGGCGGAACCATGGACGGCGGAACCATGGACGGCGGGCGCGATTGACGTGAACTGAGCGGGGGAGCGGCCGGATTTCCGGCCACCGGCGCGGCGGCCCGATCGGCCGCCCGCAGAGAAGGATTGCGCGGTGAAGGCGCCGCGAAAGGGGAAGGCCGCATTTCAGGTGAGAACCTGTGATGACGCCAAGGAGACGCGAGATGAGTGGTGACTCGAAACTGAACGATTGGCGGGAACTGGCGGCGCGCGAACTGAAGAAGCGCACGCCCGAGGATCTGGTCTGGGAGACGCCCGAGGGAATCAAGGTCAAGCCGGTCTATACCGAGGAAGACCTTGGTGGAATCGAACATCTCGGCAGCGTTCCGGGCGCGGCGCCCTACGTGCGCGGCCCGCGGGCGACGATGTACGCCCAGCGCCCCTGGACAATCCGGCAATACGCGGGCTTCTCCACCGCCGAGGCGTCGAACGCCTTCTATCGCAAGAATATCGCGGCGGGCCAGCAGGGCTGCTCGGTCGCCTTCGACCTGGCCACTCATCGCGGCTATGACAGCGACCATCCGCGCGTCGTCGGCGATGTCGGCAAGGCCGGCGTCGCCATCGACAGCGTCGAGGACATGAAGATCCTGTTCGACGGCATTCCGCTGGGCGAAATGTCGGTCTCGATGACCATGAACGGCGCAGTGATCCCGATCCTCGCCAGCTTCATCGTCGCGGGCATGGAGCAGGGCGTCGACAAGGCGAAGCTGTCCGGGACCATTCAGAACGACATCCTGAAGGAGTTCATGGTCCGCAACACCTACATCTATCCGCCCGAACCCTCGATGCGGATCGTTTCCGACATCATCGCCTACACCGCCGAGCACATGCCGCGGTTCAACTCCATCTCGATTTCCGGCT
>QKHF01000265.1 GCA_003250135.1 Paracoccaceae bacterium
ACAGTCGGTGCTGCGCCATTCCATGGGCGAGGGCTGGGATCAGGAGGCGTTCCTGGAGGCGGTCGAGGACGCGTTCTCCAACCCGCAGCAAGTCGCTGCGAAGCTTTTTGCGATCCGCGCCGGCGCGCTGCTCTCCGGTCTGCCCCCGGACGCGGCGAAGGCGCGGCTCTCCGGGCTTCTAATCGGCATGGAGCTGGCGGCGACAGGCGGCTTGTGGACCGGCCGACCCGTGGTCCTGGTCGGCGATCCGCAACTCTCCGCGCTCTACGCGGCCGCCCTGCGTCGCCAGGGCGTCGAGGTGCAGGAGGCGGACGCCGAGACGCTGACCCTCGAAGGCCTCAAGGCGGCGCGCCGCGCATTGGACGGAGACCCGACATGAGCCGGAACATCGTCGCCATCCTGCGCGGCATCACGCCCGAAGACGCCCTCGCCGTGGCTGCGGCGTTGCTGGACGCCGGGATCGACAAGATCGAGGTGCCGCTCAACTCGCCCGATCCGCTCGTCTCGATCGCCGCGATGGCAAGCGAGTACGGCGACCAGGCGCTGATCGGCGCCGGAACGGTGCTGTCGGCGCAGGATGTGGAGCAGGTGCGGCGCGCCGGCGGCGCTCTCGTCGTCTCGCCGGACTGCAATATCGAGGTGATCAAAGCCACCAAGGCGGCAGGCATGCTCTCTTATCCCGGCGTGATGACGCCCACCGAGTGCTTCGCCGCGCTCGAGGCCGGGGCTGACGGGCTCAAGCTGTTCCCGGGGGCGCTGATCGGGCCGGAGGGCCTGAAGGCGATCCGCGCCGTGCTTCCCGCCGGAACCGAGGTGCTGGCCGTGGGCGGCGCGGGGCCCGAGAACTTCGCGGCGTGGCGCGAAGCGGGCGCGGACGGGTTCGGCGTCGGAGGCGCGCTCTACAAGCCCGGAGACGCGCCCGAGGCGGTCGCCGCCGTCGCCCGCGTCCTCGTTCAGAGCTTCGATCAGGCGCGGTGTTCGATCCCCGCCCCTGCCATCTGGGCGAAGGCGCGCTCTGGCATCCGGAGCGGCGGCAGCTGTTCTGGTTCGACATCATCGAAAACCGGCTTTTCAGCCGCAACGCCGATGGCCCGTTGGAATGGCGCTTTGGTGAACATGTCTCTGCCGCGGGCTGGGTCGACCGGGACACGCTTCTGATCGCCTCGGAGACCGGGCTTTCCCGGTTCGACATCGAAAGCGGCGAGCGGGAACTGGTGTGCGGGCTCGAGGCCGATAATTCGTCGACCCGCTCAAATGACGGAAGGGCCGACCCGAAGGGCGGGTTCTGGATCGGCACCATGAGTAAGGCGGCCGAGCGGCGCGCCGGCGCGATCTACCGGTTTTACAAGGGCGCGCTGGAGCCGCTCTATCGCGGTATCAGCATTCCGAACGCCATTTGTTTCTCGCCCGACGGCGAACGGGCCTATTTCGCCGACACGCCGACCCGGAGGATCATGGTTCAGGCGCTCGACGCTGAAGGATGGCCGGATGGATCGGCGGAGGTCTTCGCGGACCTTACTGCGGACTGTCTGAACCCCGACGGCGCCGTGACTGACGCCGACGGCTTCCTCTGGAACGCGCAGTGGGGCGCGGGCCGGGTCGCCCGCTATGCGCCCGACGGCGCGTTTGACCGGGCTGTCGCGGTCGGCGGCCGGCACGCCTCCTGCCCGGCCTTTGGCGGACCCGACCTCGCGACCCTGTTCGTCACCACCGCGCGCGAGGGGATGCGCGCGCCAGGCGCGGCCGAGGGCCGGACCTACAAAGTGGACGTGGGCGTCGCCGGTCGGCCCGAACCCCGGGTCATCCTTTAGGAGGCGATGGTGTCAGACGCTGAGATCGAGAGCTTCGGCGCGACCGCAGATGGACGGCAAGTCGATCGCATCGTCCTCCAAGGCGGTGGATTGACCGCCTTCGTGCTGACCCACGGCGCCCGGCTGCAGGACCTGCGGCTTGACGGGGTTCCCTATCCGTTGGTGCTCGGCGCTCCGGACTTGGCGCCCTATCTGAGCCACATGCGCTCCTTCGGCGCGATGGTCGGCCGCTTCGCCAACCGCATCGGCGACGCCCGGTTCGAGATTGACGGCGCCGCTTATCACACCGACCGCAACTATCTCGCCAAGCACACGCTCCATGGCGGGTCCGGCGGCGCGGGCACGGCGGTCTGGGACATCGGCGACGTCGATGCGGACCGGGTGACGCTGACGCTTCGACTGCCGGACGGGCATATGGGCTTTCCGGGCGAGCTTTCCGTAAAGGTCGCATATGCGCTGCCCGACGACGGCGCGTTACACATCGAGATCAGCGCGACAGCGGACGCAGCGACGGTCTGCAACTTCGCCCATCACAGCTATTTCAACCTCGACGGAAAGCCTCATGTGGCCGCGCATGAGCTGGAGGTCGACGCCGAGACCTATCTTCCCGTCGATGCGGAGCTGATCCCGACCGGCGAGATCGCCCCGGTCGCTGGAACCCGGTTCGACTTCCGCGCCCGACGGCCGATCGGCGCCCAGGATTACGACTGCAATTTCTGCCTGTCGCGCGGTCCACGCCCGATCCGGCGCGCAGCGAGGCTGAGCGGCCCGCGCTCGGGCCTGAGGCTGACGGTCGAGACCGACGCGCCGGGCCTGCAGGTCTACAACGCCGCGCATCTTCCCGAGGACAGGCAGGCTGGAATTGACGGGCTGGAGGGGCGGCGCTACGGCAAATACGCTGGGCTCGCGCTAGAGACGCAGACTTGGCCCGACGCGCCGAACCATCCAGGCTTTCCCAGCGCCGTTCTGCGACCGGGAGAAACCTATCGCCACACCGTTCGCTACGCCTTCGGACGAGCATGACGCCCACCCGGCCCGCACGTAACTGCTCCGAAAGGATCGATACATGACGCAACCTAAATTCACCCCCCACGGCAAGCACCTGATCGCAGGCGAATGGGTCCAGGGGGAGTCGACTTTCCCCTCTGATCCTGCGCACGGGCCGGCGCACGCCTTCTCGGTGGGGAACATGTCGACGCGGCCTGCACGGCGGCGGAAGAGGCGTTCTGGAGCTACGGGTATTCCTCGCGCGCCGAACGGACGGCGTTCCTCAATCGCATCGCCGAGGAGATCGAGGCGCGCGGCGCGGCGATCACCGAGATCGGGACCCAGGAGACCGGCCTTCCCGCGGCGCGGCTGGAGGGCGAGCGCGGCCGCACGGTCGGCCAGCTGCGCCTCTTCGCCGAGCACATCCTCAAAGGCGACTATCTCGACATCCGCCACGATGAAGCGCTGCCCGACCGCCAGCCGCTGCCGCGGCCCGACATCCGCCTGATCCAGCGCCCGGTGGGGCCGGTGGCCGTCTTCGGCGCCTCGAACTTCCCGCTCGCCTTCTCGACCGCCGGCGGCGACACCGCGGCGGCGCTGGCCGCGGGCTGCCCGGTGGTGGTCAAGGGCCACTCGGCGCATCCGGGGACCGGCGAGATCGTCGCCGAGGCGATCCTCGCCGCGATCCAGGCGACCGGCGTGCATCCCGGCGTCTTCTCCCT
>QKHF01000142.1 GCA_003250135.1 Paracoccaceae bacterium
GCACGCCTTCTCGAAACTGGTCGTGGCCGAGGAGATGCTCGGGCGGCTGGGGCCGGCGGTGAACTCAGCCCGGTCGATGCTGCTCTACGGCCCTCCGGGCAACGGCAAGTCCTCGATCGCCACCGCGCTGATGAAGGCCTACAAGCACCATATCTATATCCCGCACGCGGTGGAGGTCGCCGGACAAATCATCTCGATCTATGACGGCGCAGTGCATCGGCCGGTCAATCCGTCCGATGTGGAAGATCACACCAATTCGCCCTTGCGGATAACGCGCAAGAACGACGCACGCTGGGTGGAGTGCTTGCGGCCCGTAGTCATGGTCGGCGGCGAGTTGTCGCTTGAGATGCTGGACCTGATCCACAATCCGATCGCCAAGTTCTACGAAGCGCCGCTGCAGTTGAAGGCCATGAACGGCCTGTTCATCATCGATGACTTCGGTCGTCAGGACCATGAGCCTCAGGCGCTGGTGAACCGCTGGATCGTGCCGTTGGAAATGGGCGTAGATTTCCTGCGCCTGCAATCGGGCCGCAAATTCGATGTGCCATTCGACTGCCTGCTGACCTTCTCGACCAACATCCCGCCGAAAAGCCTGATCGACGGCGCTGGTTTGCGCCGTATCTACCACAAGATCGAGATCACCTATCCGCCGCGTGAGGACTGGGAGAAAGTGTTTCACGCCATGGCGAAACATCTCAATCTGGAGGTGGAGCCGGGACTGCTGGACTGGATGGTCGACGAGCTTTACACGCCGCAGGGCGAGCCGTTCTCGAACTTCCATCCCAAGTTCATGCTGGAGCAGAACCTGGCGATGTGCGGCTATCACGACGTCGAGCGCAAGATTCACAAAGATTTCCTGAAGGTTGCATGGAAGAACCTGTTCACCAGCGAGTGACGCCGGTGCAAGGAAGCGTGAAAGGTGACGCGCGCTTGAGGATCGCCGCTGCGCTGTGCGTGAGCGTCGCCTGCGCAGGCGCCGTTTCTCCTGTGGCGGCGTCTACATTCCAGTCTCTCAGCCACGATCAGGTGCGCGCGGCGGTGTTGGACGGTCGGCTGGCCCCGCTCAACACGATCCTCGGCGCGGTGCGCAGCGCGTTCGAGCGGCAGATGGTCGATGTACGCGCGCTTGAGAACGGCGACATCTATCTCTTCGAAGTTCTGATGATCGAGAACGACGGGTCCATCTTGCAACTCTACTACGACGCGCGCACCGCCAGACTCATCGCCTGGACCGGCGTTGGGGGCGAAAGCGAAATGGAAGGCGACGCCTTTATCGACTCTGTCTTTTCGAAACTTGAACGAGGAGCCGCCGCGACCGATGCGCCTGCTGATCGTTGAAGACGAGGCCCTGCTGGCCGAGCAACTGAGCGCCGCCCTGACCGCGGCGGGCCACGCTGTTGACGTGGCCCCTGACGGCGAGGAAGGGTGTTTTCTGGGCGAGACGGAACCCTATGACGCGATCATCCTCGACCTCGGCCTGCCGAAGATGGATGGCGCGGCGGTGCTGCGCAAATGGCGGGCCGAGAACGTCACCACGCCGGTTCTGATCCTGACCGCGCGGGACAGCTGGCGCGACAAGGTGGACGGTCTGGACGCAGGCGCGGACGATTATGTGACCAAACCCTTCGTGATGGACGAGATCCTGGCGCGAGTGCGGGCGTTGACCCGGCGAGCGGTCGGCGCGGCCAGTCCGGTCTTCAAGCGCGGGCTGGTGGAGTTCGACACGCGCTCGGGCTCTGTGACGCATAGCGGCAGGCCGGTGACGCTGACGGCGCAAGAAACCAATGTGCTGTCCTATCTGCTGCACAACGCCGACCGGGTCGTGTCGCGGACAGAGCTTTCCGAGCATGTCTATGGCTACGATGAGGAGCGCGACTCCAACACGATCGAGGTGTTCATCGGACGCCTCCGGCGCAAACTCGGCGCCGAACTTATTCAGACGGTCAGGGGTCGCGGGTATCGGGTCGTCGAAGAATGAAGGCTTCGCTGCGCAGTCGCGCCCTGGTCGGCGGCGCGGCGTGGATTCTACTGGCGTTGCTGATCGGCGGCGGCGTTCTGGGCAAGCTGTTTGACGATTTCGCTGACCGTCAGTTCGACGCGCGCATCCAATCGCAGCTGGTCCGCCTGATATCGTTGCTGGCGATCGAAGGGCCGGAGGCTCTGACCGAACCGACCGGCGAT
>QKHF01000041.1 GCA_003250135.1 Paracoccaceae bacterium
CCCGCGCGATCAGCGCCTGCACCTCGTCAGACCGAGGGTCTTCCGGGGCGACCGCGACGCTCATGCCCTCAGCGCGGCCTCGATCGCCGCCCGGTCCAGTCCCGCCTCGCCGATCACTACAAGGCGCGTCTCCCGCGCCTCGTCCGCGCGGAACGGCCGGTCGAAATAGCTTTCGATCCGCGGGCCGACCGCCTGAACCGCCAGCCGCATCGGCTTGCCCGCCACGGCGGCGAAGCCCTTGAGGCGCAGAATGTCATGGGCGGCGATGGCGGCCAGCGCCCGCGCCTCCATCGTCTTAGGGTCCGTGATCTCCGGCAGCGTCACCACGAAGCTCTCGAACTCGTCATGATCGTGGTGGTGGTGGTGGTGGTGATCGTGGTCGTCATCCTCATCGTCATGGTGATGATGGTGGTGCGCGTCGCGGCCCTCCAGATCGTCCTCGGCCCCGATATTCAGGCCCAGAAGCACGTCCACAGGCGCGACGCCCATGCGGGAGGCGATGGTCCGCACCCCGGCCCGCGCCTCCGCGCCCAGTCGGGCCATCAGCGCCTCGGCGGCCTCCGCCCCGATCAGGTCGGTCTTGTTCACCACGATCATGTCGGCGCAAGCGAGCTGGTCCTCGAACAATTCGCTGAGCGGCGTCTCGTGGTCCAGCCCCTCATCGGCGGCGCGCTGCCGGTCGACCGCCGCCTCGTCATGCGCGAAGCGCCCTTCCGAGACCGCCGCCCCATCCACCACGGTCACCACGCCGTCCACGGTCACTCGGGTGCGGATGTCAGGCCAGTTGAACGCCCGCACAAGCGGCTGCGGCAGGGCGAGGCCCGAGGTCTCGATCACGATGTGGTCGGGCGGATCGGCCCGCTCGATCAGCTTCTTCATGGTCGGGATGAAATCCTCGGCCACGGTGCAGCAGATGCAGCCGTTCGACAGCTCCACCACGTCCTCATCCCGGCAGGTCGCGTCGCCGCACCCCTTCAGAATCTCGCCATCGACGCCGAGGTCGCCGAATTCATTGATGATCAGCGCGATGCGCCGCCCGTTCGCCTGCCCCAGCAGGTGACGGATCAGCGTGGTCTTGCCGGCGCCCAGAAAGCCGGTCACCACGGTCGCGGGGATTTTCGCCTGAGGCATGGGTCAACTCCGATGGACAAGCGCCCGGGCCCGCGATAGGGCCGGTCGCATGGCGAATGAGACGATCTTCATATGCGCGGGCTGCGATGCGAGCGCGGCGGGGCTGGCGGCGTCGCTTCGCGAGGCGCTCGACCGGGCGGGCCTTACCGTGAAAGTCGCCCAGCCCGAGTGCATGAATGTCTGCGCGCGGCCCATCACGGTCGCGGCGCGCGCGCCCGGCAAGCACGCGTATCTGTTCGGTGACGTTGACCCGGCGCGCGATCTCGAGGGCCTCGTCGCCTTTGCGCGGCTATATGCGGCGGCTCCGGACGGCGCGATCGAGGACGCGCGGCCGCTGGGCGAGTTGCGCACCCGGCTGATCGGAAAGATCCCCGCATCCATCGCCTGACCTCCTAGCGCGCGCCGAGGCGCTTCGAAAGACCCTCGCGCGGCTCCCAACCTGCCCGTTCAAGCTCGGCGTCCGCGTGCTCCTCCTCGGGCCAGCCGAGGCAAAGATAGGCGACGAACCGCCAGTCCTTGGGCGCGCCGAGGTCCTTCGACAGCGCTTCGGGGTCAAGGATCGAAACCCAGCCAAGGCCTAGCCCCCGCGCCCGCGCCGACAGCCAAAGCTGCATCACTGCGCAGACAACCGAGTAGCGCCGCATCTCGGGCATGGTCCGCGCGCCAAGGCCCTTGCCCTTCGCGCCCATGCCCGCGCCGCTCTCGTCGCAGAACACCGCCAGCTGCACCGGCGCTTCGCGCATGCCAGAAAGCTTCAGCGAGGCGTAGAGGCGCGCGTCCTCGCCCGAATATCCCGCCAGCGCCGCGGCGTTGGCGGCCTCGAAATTCGCCAGCGCGGCGGCGCGCAGCCCCTCCCCCTCGACCTTCAGGAACCGCCAGGGCTCCGAAAGGCCGACCGACGGGGCCGTCGCCGCCAGCGCCAGAAGTTCGTCGACCAGTGCCTCATCCACCGCGTCCGTCCGGAAGCGGCGCACGTCGCGGCGCCAGCGGAAGAGATCCGCCAGCTCCGCCTGGAACCGGTCGTCGAACTGGGGCGAGTCGGTCA
>QKHF01000322.1 GCA_003250135.1 Paracoccaceae bacterium
TGGATATGCATAATATGATCACTCTAAAAGGAAAAACCGCAGTCGTCACTGGATCGAGCTCGGGCATCGGCCTGGGCCTTGCGCGCGGGTTCGCCGAGGCTGGAGCCAATGTGGTGCTGAATGGCTTTGGAGATGCGACCGAGATCGAGCGGACGCGCACTGATCTCGACGCGGCTTCCGCCGGGTCGGTCATCTACAACGGCGCCGATATGAGTAAGCCGGGCGAGATCGAAACACTCGTGAAAAGCGCGGAGGATAGTTTCGGCGGCGTCGATATCCTGGTGAACAACGCTGGCGTTCAGCTTGTCTCACCGATCGAGGAGTTCCCGCGCGACCGCTGGGACTTGATCATCGACATCAACATGAACTCCGCCTTTCATACCGCGCGAGCGGCGATCCCGGGCATGAAGGCGAAGGGTTGGGGCCGGATTATTAATGTTGCTTCAGCGCACGGTCTGGTCGCCTCGCCGTTCAAATCGGCATACGTCACGGCCAAGCATGGCGTCGTCGGCATGACCAAGACCATCGCGCTCGAGGTCGCCGAGCACGGCGTCACCTGCAATGCAATCTGCCCCGGATACGTTTTGACGCCGTTGGTCGAAAAACAGATACCGGATACGGCCAAAGCGCGCGGCATGACCGAGGAGCAGGTCAAGCGCGACGTTCTGCTGGCCGCCCAGTGGACCAAGAAATTCGTGACTGTCGAACAGCTCGCAGGCGTGGCGCTTTTCCTGTGCTCGGACGCCGCCGAGAACGTCACCGGCATCGCTCTTCCCGTCGATGGCGGCTGGACAGCGGCCTGAGGTTCACTGGATGCCAAACAAGGTTGTATCTGCGGCGGACGCCGCCGAATTGATAAATGATGGCGATACGATAACCACGTCCGGCTTTGTCGGGATCGGCGTTCCGGACGAACTTCTGGCGGCCATTGAACAGCGATTTCTGGAAACGGGACGCCCGCGCGACCTTTCGCTTGTCTTTGCTGCGGGCCAGGGTGACGGCGGCGAGCGAGGGCTCAACCGACTCGGTCATGAGGGGCTCCTGAAGCGGGTGATCGGCGGACATTGGGGCTTGATTCCAAAGGTTGCGAAACTGGCCGTCGAAGGGAAAATAGAGGGCTGGAACCTTCCGCAGGGCTGCATCAGCCAACTTTATCGCGACATCGCGGCGGGCAAACCGGGAATGCTCTCAAAGGTCGGGCTGGAGACCTTCGTCGACCCTCGAAATGGCGGCGGCGCGATTAACGGCGTCAGCGCCGACCAGCAGGTCGAGCTGATGTCGATCGGCGGCGAGGAGGTGCTGTTCTACCCGGCCCAGAAGCTCACCGTCGCGCTCCTCCGCGGCACGACTGCGGATGAGGCGGGCAATGTGACGATGGAGCGCGAGGCGCTCACCATTGACAACCTCGCTCAGGCGATGGCGGTAAAAAACGCGGGAGGCGTGGTTATCGTGCAGGTGGAGCGGATTGCGCGCGCCCGCACCCTGCCGGCGCGAGAGGTGCAGATTCCCGGCGTCCTCGTCGACGCGATCGTCGTCGCACAGCCGGAAAACCATCTCCAGACCTACCGAACCGCCTTTTCCCAAGCCTTCACCAACCGAATTCGCCCACCTGCCGGCGAAATACCGGCAATGGCGCTCGATGAGCGCAAGGTCATCGCACGGCGTTGCGCATTCGAGTTGCCGGTCAATGGGGTCATTAATCTAGGAATTGGCATGCCGGAAGGCGTCGCGTCAGTCGCAGCCGAGGAGGGACTGCTTGAACATGTTACGCTGACGGCCGAGCCGGGCGTTATTGGCGGCCAGCCCGCTTCGGGCCTCGACTTCGGCGCCGCGGTCGATATCGACTCCGTGATACCACAGAATAACCAGTTCGATTTTTACGACGGCGGCGGGCTCGACCTTGCATGCCTGGGGCTTGCCCAAGCGGATGCTTCTGGCAACGTCAACGTCTCGCGCTTCGGCACGCGATTGGCCGGAGCCGGCGGCTTCATAAACATCAGTCAGAACGCGCGAACCGTCGTGTTCGCCGGCACCTTTACGGCGCGCAACTTGGACGTAGTGGTCGAGAACGGTCGTCTCAACATCCGTCGCGAAGGACGGTCGCAGAAGCTGCTGGCCCAGGTCGAGCAGGTCAGTTTCTCCGGTCTGCGCGCAGCGCGTTTGGGTCA
>QKHF01000100.1 GCA_003250135.1 Paracoccaceae bacterium
GCGGACGCCAAGCCGGCGCCGCCCTACCGGACGCTGACCGCGGAAGTGCCCTTCTCGGCGCCCGCCGATCAATTCACCCCCGCTGCGGAGCGGCCCGCGCCTGCGGAGACCCCAACGGTGGCCGAGGCGGACGCCCCAGAGCCGGTGACGGAACTGGCGTCGATCAATGCGGACGCGCTGGCGATCGAGCCGGGCGAGGCGCCGGGAGAGGTGGTGGCGGCCGAAACGACGGCGACGGCGACCGCCGAGGCGCCCGCCATCGACGCGCCCGCCTCACTTTCACAGGAGGCGGCGCCGGATCTCGCCGCGCTCGCGCCGCTCAGCGACGTTGTGGTCGACGACGAAGCAGGCGCGCCGGGACAGGAGATCGTCGCGCCGGAAGAATCGGCCCAGCCTGAGGGAGAACCGACACCCCCGCAGGCGACCGAGCCGTCGGCGGACGCCGCCTCGGATCCCCCCGGCCACCTAGGCGGCCTGGAGGAGATGGGCGACGCCGATTACGCGGCCCTCTCACTTGAGGAAGCGCCGGTTCCGCCGGCCCCGCCCGCGCCCACTCAGGAAAAGAAAAACCCGCCTCCGGTGCCTCGCCCGGCGATGCGGCCCGGGGTCTCGCCGGAAGAACCGCTGACGCCGGAAGACGCCGAAGACAACCGGCCGGCCATCACCGAGAATGCGCCTGAGAAAGCTCGGCGTCCGAACCCGCGTCCAAAATCCGTCGCGAAGGAAGCGGCCGAGGATGCGCCGGTCGAGATCACCTCGCTGGCGCCCGAAACCGTCGCCGCCCCCCGGCCCCGGCCTGCGCATATTCGCGAGTTGCCCGCGCAACTGCGCGCCGCCGCGGAACGCGCCCGCGCCGAGCGCGCCGCCCAGCAGGCGCGGAGCAGCGCCGCCCCCACCGCGGCAGTGATCGCCGAGGCTGCGACCCAGCACATGGAGTGGGAGACGCTGGACGGGTTCATTCTGATCGGCGTGTTCGAGAGGGTCGGAAGCCGCTCCGCCCTGATACGCCTTCCCAATGGCGATGTGCGCCGGGTCGCGGATGGAGAACGCATCGGACGCTGGACGGTCGCCTCGGTCGACGATTCCGCCGTCACCCTGACCTTCGAGGGGCAGCGGAGGACCCTTCACCTGCCGGGCGCGAACTGAATGGGCGCCTAGGGGCTGCGCCTCTCCCGAAACGCGCGCCAATCCTCGGGCGTATCGAGATCCGCCGTCGCGCCCCGTCCGGGCGTCGGAACCTCGGCCACGAAATCCGGATGCTCCACGATCACCGGCCGCGCGCCCTGATCTCCGCTCAGCCGCGAGAGCGCCTCGAAGAACCGCCGCCCGAACAGCGCCGGATGGCCGGGCCGTCCCGCTTGATCCACCGCCCGGCATATCTCTCGCCCCGCGGCTGGTGCGAAGGCCGCGATCACGGCGTCGATATGGTCGGCGGTCAGCAATGGCATGTCGGCTGGGATCACGACCACCGCCTCCGCCCTTGGATCGATGGCGGCGAGACCGGCGCGGATCGACGAAGCCATGCCCTCGGCGCTTTCCGGGTTGTGAACAAGGCGCGCGCCGCCGCCCTGAATGAGGGCCTCGCGCGGCGCGGTCCGCGGGTCGTCCTCGGCGCCTAGGACCACCACAGTCTCATCGGCGCGCGAGCGTTCCGCCTCCGCCACGGTCCTTTGCAGCATCGGGACGCCGTCCACATCCTCGGTCAGCTTGTCGGACCCGCCCATCCGCGCCGACGCGCCCGCCGCCAGAATGAGCGCGGAGATGAAGGGCGCGGCTCCGACTGTGCGCTCAGGGTCTGCGCCGCCGACGCGTGGCTCAGGCCGTATGGCGATTTCCTTCAACAGCCCGCCGACGCCCATCGCGGCGACATCCTGGGCGCCGACCGAGACGCCGCAGACCAGCCGCTCCAGCACCCAGTCGGCGCCATTCAACTTGGGCGAACGGGCGCAGCCGGGCAGGCCGATCACCTTGGTTCCGGCGAGTTCCCCCAACACCAGCAGATTGCCCGGATCGACCGGCATGCCGAACCGCTCGACGCGACCGCCCGCCCGGGTGATCGCCGCGGGGCAGACATCGTGCCTGTCCGAGGTCGCAGACGCGGTCAACACCAGCACGAGATCGGCCTTGCCCGCGGCGTCCGCCACC
>QKHF01000221.1 GCA_003250135.1 Paracoccaceae bacterium
CCTCGGTCAGGAGGCCCGCGGCGACGCCTGCGCGCAGGTCGTCAAACGCGATGGGGGGTTCATCCGCCAATGGTCTCCACCGTGAAATTGGCGTTGGTGTAGACGCAGATCTCGGCGGCGATGGCCATGGCGCGGCGGGCGACCTCCTCGGACGAGAGGTCCTGATCGACCAGGGCGCGGGCGGCGGCCAGCGCGTAATTGCCGCCGGACCCGATGGCGGCGACTCCGCCCTCCGGCTCAAGCACGTCGCCGGCGCCGGTCAGGACCAGAAGCGCCTCGCCGTCGCTGACGATCAGCATGGCTTCGAGGTTGCGGAGATACTTGTCGGTGCGCCAGTCCTTGGCCAGCTCGACGCAGGCGCGGGTCAATTGGCCGGGCGTCGCCTCGAGTTTCCGCTCCAGCCGCTCGAACAGCGTGAAGGCGTCCGCGGTCGAACCCGCGAAACCCGCCACCACATCGGCGCCGCTGGCGTTGAGCTTGCGGACCTTGCGCGCGTTGCCCTTGATCACCGTGTCGCCAAGGCTGACCTGCCCGTCGCCCGCGATGGTCACCACGCCGTTCTTGCGCACGCCCAGGATGGTGGTGCCATGCCAGCCGGGGAATTTGTCATCCGCCATATCGGTCTCCCTGAATCCTTCGGCGATATAAGACCTGCCGTCGCGTCAGGCCAAGGGCGCTGGCCCAAGTTTTTTGCTGCGCCGCACAAATTCCCTGCGGTCACGCGAAAACTGGCGCCCGCCCGCGGCCCCCGCTATAACCCGCCGGTCAAGCTATGAGGGACGCGCATGCGCAAGGCGACGATCAGCCGGAATACGGCCGAAACGAAGATCACCGTCGAGATCGATCTCGACGGGACGGGCGCCTATGACAACCAGACGGGCGTCGGGTTTTTCGACCATATGCTGGATCAGCTGGCCCGGCACGCGCTGATCGACATGCGGGTGCGGGCCGAGGGCGATCTGCACATCGACGACCACCACACGGTCGAGGATGTGGGCATCGCGCTGGGCAAGGCGTTGAGCCAGGCGCTGGGCGACAAGCGCGGCATCCGCCGTTATGGCGAATGCCTGCTGCCGATGGATGAGGCTCTGACCCGCGCGGCGCTGGACCTGTCGGGCCGGCCCTATCCGGTGATCCGGCTGAAGTTCACCACGCCGAAGATCGGGACATTCGATGTGGAGCTGGTGCGCGAGTTCCTGACCGCCTTCGCGGTCAACGGCGGGATCACGCTGCATGTGGAGACGCTGGCGGGCGCGAACTCGCACCACGTCGCCGAAAGCGCGTTCAAGGCGGTGGCCCGCGCGCTGCGCATGGCGGTGGAGACCGATCCCCGGAAGGCGGACGCGGTGCCGTCGACCAAAGGCACATTGTCTGAGTGACGGGCGGAGTAGGCCATGACCTGCGCGATCATCGACTATGGCTCGGGCAACCTGCGCTCGGCCGAGAAAGCCTTCGAGCGCATGGCCGAAGAGGGCGGCACGCGCATGCCCATCGTGGTGACCTCGGACGCTGAGGTGGTCGCGAAGGCGGACCGTATCGTGCTGCCGGGCGTCGGCGCTTTCGCCGATTGCAAGGCGGGGTTGGCGGCGCTCGACGGCATGATCGACGTGCTGGAGGAACGGGTGCGCCACGGGCATGTCCCCTTCCTCGGCATCTGCGTCGGCATGCAGCTGATGGCGACCGTCGGCCGCGAGCATGGCGACACGCCCGGCTTCGACTGGATCCATGGCGACGTGGTGAAGCTGGAGCCGAACGACTCCGACCTGAAGATTCCGCATATGGGCTGGAACGAGCTGCAGATCGACCAGCGCGACCATCCGGTGATGAAGGGGATCGCGCCGGGCGCGCACGCCTATTTCGTGCACTCGTATCACCTGCATCCGCGGATGCCGGAGCATCGGCTGGCGCATTGCCCCTATGGCGAGTTCGTCACCGCCGCTGTGGCGCGCGCCAACATGGTGGGCACGCAGTTCCACCCGGAGAAAAGCCAGGCGACGGGGCTGAAGCTGATCGCCAATTTCCTGGAGTGGACGCCGTGATCCTTTACCCGGCCATCGACCTCAAGGACGGGAACTGCGTCCGGCTCTACAAGGGCGAGATGGAGCAGGCCACCGTCTTCAACGACGACCCGGCGGCGCAGGCGGCGGCGTTCGAGGCGGCGGGTTGCCGGTGGCTGCATCTGGTGGACCTCAACGGCGCCTTCGCGGGGGCGCCGGTGAACGCGGCGGCGGTGGAGGCGATCCTCGCCCGCGTCTCGGTCCCGGCGCAGCTGGGCGGCGGAATTCGCGATATGGCGACCATCGACGCGTGGCTTTCGAAAGGGCTGGCGCGGGTAATCCTCGGCACCGTGGCGGTGCGCGACCCGGCGCTGGTGAAGGCGGCGGCCAAGGCGCATCCCGGCAAGGTGGCGGTGGGCATCGACGCGCGCGACGGCATGGTCGCTGTCGAGGGCTGGGCCGAGACCACCGACGTGACGGCGCTCGACCTCGCGCGCCAGTTCGAGGACGCAGGGGTTTCGGCGATCATCTACACCGATATCGACCGCGACGGCGCGATGCAGGGTCCCAATGTGGAGGCGACGGCGGCGCTGGCGCGGGCGGTTTCCATCCCGGTGATCGCGAGCGGAGGCGTCTCGTCTATGGACGACCTGAAGGCGCTGAAGCAGTCTGGCGCGCCGCTCGACGGCGTCATTTCGGGCCGGGCGCTTTATGACGGGCGCATCGAGGTGGCCGCGGCGACGAAATATCTGGCGGAGACGGCGAATGCTTAAAGCCCGCGTGATCCCCTGTCTCGACGTCAAGGACGGCCGCGTCGTCAAGGGCGTGAACTTCGTCGATCTGGTGGACGCCGGCGATCCGGTGGAGCAGGCCAAGCTCTATGACAAGGCCGGCGCCGACGAGCTTTGCTTTCTCGACATCACCGCCAGCCACGAGAACCGCGGCACGATCCTCGACGTCGCGCGGCGCACCGCCGAGCAGTGCTTCATGCCGCTGACCATCGGCGGCGGGGTGCGCACGCTGGAGGATATCCGGGCGCTGCTGCTGGCGGGCGCCGACAAGGTCTCGATCAATACGGCGGCGGTCAAAGACCCGGAGTTTGTGCGGCGCGCGGCGGAGAAATTCGGCTCGCAATGCATCGTCGTCGCCATCGACGCCAAGTCGGTCGGCCCGCACAAGTTCGAGATCTTCACCCATGGCGGGCGGGAGCCGACCGGCATCGACGCGGTGGAGTTCGCGAAACTCGTTGAGGAGAAGGGCGCGGGCGAGATCCTGCTGACCTCGATGGATCGCGACGGCACGCGGGCCGGGTTCAATATTCCGCTGACGCGGGCGATCGCGGATGCGGTCTCGATTCCAGTAATCGCCTCCGGCGGCGTCGGCACGCTGGACCATCTGGTCGAGGGCATCCGGGACGGCCACGCCACGGCGGTTCTGGCGGCCTCGATCTTCCATTTCGGCGAGCACACGATTGACGAGGCCAAGCATCACATGGCCGAGGCAGGCATTCCGGTGAGGCTGACATGAGCGACATTCTGAGCAGGCTGGCCGCCACCATCGAGGCGCGGCGGGGGGCGGACCCCGAGACCTCGCACACCGCCAGGCTGCTGGCGAAAGGGCCGGAGAAATGCGCCGAGAAATTCGGCGAGGAAGCCATCGAGGCGATCATCGAGGCGACCAAGGGCGACCGCGAAAAGCTGACGTCCGAAGCCGCCGATGCCATCTACCATCTCTTGGTCATGCTGGCGGCGCGCGACGTGACGCTGGCCGACGTTCTGGCGGAGCTGGAGCGGCGCGAGGGCGTCTCGGGCGTCGCCGAGAAGGCGGCGCGGAGCTGACATGAGCGAAAGCTCGATCTCCGTCACGCGCGTCGATACGAATCCGGAGCTGGAAACCAGTTTCGCCATCCGCCGCGAAGTGTTCGTCGAGGAGCAGAACGTCTCGGCGGAAGAGGAGTATGACGGGCTCGACCCCGAGTGCCTTCATTACCTGCTGACGGTCGACGGCGCACCGATGGCGACCGCTCGGATGCGGCTTCTGGATGGCAAGGCGAAGGTGCAGCGCGTCGCGGTGCTGAAGCCGGGACGGGGGACGGGCCTTGGCCTCGCGCTGATGCGCAAGATGCTGGAGGACGCGCAGTCCGCCGGGAAAGCGCAGGCGGTCCTCAGTTCGCAGGTCTACGCCATCCCGTTCTACGAGCGGCTTGGCTTCATCGCCCACGGCCCCGAATATCTCGACGCCGGAATTCCCCACCGGGACATGACCCTGACCTTTTAGGAGCCTCCATGGCCTACGCTTATGACGACCAGAACGTGTTCGCGAAGATCCTGCGCGGCGAGATTCCCTGCACCAAGGTGCTGGAGACGGAGCACGCGCTGGCCTTCCATGACATTGCGCCGCAGGCCCCGACCCATATTCTGGTGATCCCGAAGGGCGCTTACGTGAACTACGATCATTTCGCGGATGAGGCCTCCGACGCCGAAATCGCCGGTTTCACCCGCGCCGTGGCTGAGGTTGCGAAGCAGGCGGGCGTCGCGGAGTCGGCGGGGGGCAACGGCTACCGGATGCTGTCCAACGCCGGGCCGGACGGACATCAGGAAGTTCCGCACTTCCATATTCACGTCTTCGGGGGTGGATTCCTCGGAAAGATGCTCTATTTCCCCGGGTAGAGAGGGGGCGGCCATCATCGCCCGAAAAACGGGGGATGACGTATGGCGCACGCCGCTAACGCCACTGGGAAATTATCGCCTGAAGCCAAGGCCGGGCTGCTGCTCGCCGCCGCCGCCGCGCTGGGCGTTCTCTTCGAAAACATTGAGCTTCTGAAGCCGTTCTACGACGCCATCCTTGGCACCAGGATGGTTGTGGCGGTGGGCGAGGGCGAGATCGCCAAGCCGCTGCTGCTGTGGATCAATGACGGCCTGATGGCGATCTTCTTCCTGCTGGTGGCGCTCGAGATCAAGCGCGAGCTCAAGGAAGGCGCGCTCTCAAGCTGGGCCAAGGCTTCATTGCCGGTCTATTCCGCAATCGGCGGCATGGCGGTTCCGGCGCTGGTGTTCATCGGCATCGTCGGCATCGATTCCGCCGAGGCGAAGGGTTGGGCCATTCCGGCGGCGACCGACATCGCCTTCGCGCTGGGCGTGCTGTCGCTGTTCGGCAGCCGGGTGCCGCCCGCGCTGAAAACCTTCCTTCTGGCGCTGGCGGTGGTCGACGACCTCGGCGCCATCGTCATCATCGCGATCTTCTACACGGCGGAGCTGTCGAGCATGGCGCTGATCCTGGCGGGCGCTGCGCTCGCGGCGCTGGCGCTGCTGAACTTCTCCGGCGTCAAGCGCGACGCGCCCTATATCGTCGTCGGCATCTTCCTGTGGGTCTGCGTGCTGAAATCCGGTGTGCATGCGACGCTGGCGGGCGTGGCGCTGGGCTTCGCGATCCCGCTGGCGCCGAACCAGAAGGGGCGCTCGCTGGCGCGCGATTACGAGCACGGCCTGCATGGCTGGGTGTCCTTTGGTGTCATGCCGATCTTCGCCTTCGCCAATGCGGGCGTGCCGCTGACCGGCCTGTCGCTGGCCGATTTCGCGACGCCGCTGACGCTAGGCGTGGCCGCGGGCCTGTTCATCGGCAAGCAGATCGGCGTGTTCGGCGCCGCCTGGGCGGCGATCCGCTTCGGGCTGGCGCAGCCGCCCGAGGGCGCGAAGATGATCCAGCTTTACGCCATGAGTCTTCTGGCGGGCATCGGCTTCACCATGTCGCTGTTCATCGGCACGCTCGCCTTCGCCGACCCCGAAAGCCAGAACCTCGTGCGGCTGGGCGTCCTGACAGGCTCGATCCTGTCCGGTGTGCTGGGCGCGGTGGTGCTGGGCTTTGTCGGCGAAAAGGCGGGCAAGAAAGCTCAGGCGCCGGAAACCACCGCCTGAGCGGACCAGAGGTCCAGCCTCTTGCAGAGCGGCGACGCGCCTTCGAGATCGAAGAGGGCGCGGAGCGCGCCGTCCAACTCGACGGTGTCATAGTCCGGCACGCGGTTCAGGCGCGCGCGCCAATGGGCGAGGCCGGTGGCCTCGTAGGCGATCCAGATCTCGAAGTCGAAGGCCGGATTGATCTGTCGGGCGAATTCCTCGCGCCAATGGGCGGCGATCGCCTCTTGTCCGCGAACCGGAGCATCGAACGGGTTCGGCGTGAAGCGCCCGCCATCCGTGAAGAGCGCGGCCAGCGCCTCTGCGTCCTTCTCCGCCCAGGCGTCGCCCCAGGCGGCCAGCCAGTCGGAGAACTCCGCGGCCGAAAGAGCGCGCCTCACTCTTCGTCCCTCCGATTTATCGGATACCCGCTGGCCGGGCCCTTGAGCGGCTGGACCAGCATCCGGTCGAGCCAGAGGTCGCGCGTTGTGCGGAACTGCTCGATGCCGATGGTCATGCCGTCATGGCCGTCGCGGGGCTGGGCGCGATAGGTGCCGAACAGCCGGTCCCACCACGGGATGTTGAAGCCGAAATTGCTGTTGGTCTCGTTGGGATGGATCGAGTGATGCACCCGGTGCATGTCGGGCGTCACCAGGATCAGCCGCAACATCCGGTCCACGCCGTCCGGCAGGCGCACATTCGAGCGGTTGAAGAGCGAGGTGGCGCTCAGGATCACCTCGAACACCAGCACTGCGACCGCGGGCGGGCCAAGCGCCGCGACCACCGCCAGTTTCAGCCCCATGGAGAGGAGGATCTCGACCGGGTGAAACCGCACGCCGGTGGAGACATCGAATTCGAGGTCGGCGTGGTGCATCCGGTGCAGCCGCCAGAGGGCGGGCACGGCGTGGAACAGCACATGCTGCAGGTAGATGGCGAAATCGAGGGCGATGACCGCGGTCAGGATGGCGAGCCATCCCGGCGCCTCCAGCACATTCAGCAGGCCCCAGCCGCGATCCTCGACGCGCGCGGCGAATTCCACCGCGAGGATCGGGAAGCAGAGCCGCACCAGCGCAGAGTCGAGCGCGACGAGGACCAGGTTGTTGGACCAGCGCAGAAAGCGGGGAATCTCCCGCCGCCGACGCGGCGCCGCGACCTCCCACACCGCCATCCCCGCCAGAACGGCGAGAAAGACGGAGAGACGCACGGCGTCTTCATGAGAGGTGAGAAATTCGGACACGTCCCTAGCTCATCAACCCCGTCTTCTTAAAAAGCGTCTTCAGGTCCTGCTCGGGCCTGGCGCCGATATGGGTGATGATCTCGCCCGCCGCCAGGCAGCCCATGGTTCCCGCGGTGGTCAGGTCATGGCCCTGCGTCAGCCCGTAGAGGAATCCAGCGGCGAACAGGTCCCCGGCGCCGGTGGCGTCGACCCGCTCCATCGGCGCAGCGGGGACGTGCTGGCGGGTCTCGGCGGTCAGGATCCAGGCGCCGGTCGGGCCGGTGGTGATCGCCGACATGGCGATGTCGGCGCGCGCGGCCTCGAGCGCCGTTTCCAGCGATCCGGTCTGGTAGAGCGACTCCACCTCATGCTCGTTGGCGAACAGGAGGTCGGCGTCCTCCCTCACGAGGCGGCGGAATTCATCCCGGTTGCGGTCGACGCAGAACGGGTCCGAGAGGCTGACGGCCACCTTGCGGCCCGCGCCCTTGGCGGCCTTGATCGCCTTGGCGAAGGCGGCGCGGGTATCCGGACTCTCAAGGCAATAGCCTTCCAGATAGGTCCAGTCGGCGGCGGCGTGGGCGTCCGCGTCGATGTCGTCCGGGCCGAGGTGGCCGGAGACGCCGAGATAGGTGTTCATCGAGCGCTCGCCGTCGGGCGTGACCAGCACCATACACCGGGCGGTTTCCTCTCCGTTCAACGCTTTAGGCGCCATCGGGGTCGAAAACTCGGCGCCAAGCGCGCGGATGTCATGGGCGAAGATCGCGCCCAGCTGGTCGTCCTTCACCTTGCCGACAAAGGCCGCCTTGCCGCCCAGCATGGCGAGGCCGGCGATGGTGTTGGCGGCGGACCCGCCCGAGATCTCTCGCGCCTGACCCATGGCGCCGTAAAGCGCGATCGCGCGGTCGGCGTCGATCAACTGCATCACGCCCTTCTGCACGCCGTTTGCGGTCAGAAACTCCTCGCCCACCATCGACAGCACGTCGACGATGGCGTTGCCGATGCCGATCACGTCATAACGTTCGCTCACAGGGTCTTGTCCTCATACAGGCAGATGTCGGAGATCGGGCACGTGCCGCAGTCGGGCTTGCGCGCCTTGCAGATATAGCGGCCGTGCAGGATCAGCCA
>QKHF01000137.1 GCA_003250135.1 Paracoccaceae bacterium
ATGCCGGCCTCCTTCACCAGCACGGATTCTGAATCAGAAATCACGGCAGGTGGGAATCCCCCATCGATTCAAATCGGTCGAAAACCGCTCTAGCCCCCGCGTCTCCGGCGTCAGGCGCACATGCAGGCTGACGATGTCGGACCCAGCGAAAAACGCCTCGCGGCTTTCCGCGGGCTGAACGCCGTCGGCCAGAGCCCGGGCGCGCCCGGCCTCCGACCCCCAGACCCGCACATCCATGCCGAAGGCGGCGCCATACTCGGACACCTTCTTGCCGAGCCGGCCATATCCGTAGACGCCCAGCCTCCGCCCGCTCAGCGATCGCCCCACCCCCATCTGCCAGTCGCCCGCGCGCAGCGAGGTCATCTGCTGCGGGACCTGCTGCATCGAGGCGAGGATCAGCGCCCAGGTCAGTTCCGCCGCGGGATGGCTGGGCGCGGCCGCCTTGGTGTTCGAGCAGAACACGACGCCGTTGCGCGTGCAGGCCGCCACGTCCACATGCGGATAGACGCCGCGCATGCTGATCAGCTTCAGCCGGGGCAGCCGGTCGAGAAGTTCCGCGGAGATCGCCGTCCTCTCTCGAAACAAGACCAGCGCGTCGAACTCCGCCAGCCGCGCCGCCAGCGTGGGGACGTCCTTCACATGATCGGTGAATACGGTGACGTCGAACCCGTCGAGCTTCGCGAAACACGGCAGTCCGCGCAGCGTGTCGAAGTAATCGTCCAGAATCGCGACTTTCATGCCCAACGCTCCAGAAAAGGCGCGACGCGCACGCCGAGACCCGACGAATACGACGTCTCTTCAGCATTCGCTACGCTTGCCCGCCGAAAGCACCCAGAAAGCCACGACTTGACGCAAGTCATCACCTCTCAAGCCTCCGGGGTATACTCGGAAGGTTGGAGCGTGGCGCACATGCGCGCGAAAGGCTCAGAAAGGCGCGACTGATGCCGGCGGAAACGGAGGAACAGGCTTCGATCGACCCGGCCGCGGTGCTATCGGCCCGCGGGCTGACCAAGGTCTATGGCGCCGGCGCGTCCGAGGTGCGGGCGCTGCGGGGCGTCGATCTCGACTTCGCGGCAGGCGAACTCGCCGTGCTGCTGGGACCGTCCGGCAGTGGAAAATCCACCTTGCTCAACATACTCGGCGGGCTGGATTCGCCAACCGAGGGGGACGTGCTTTTTCATGGAGAGAGCGTCACCGCCTACAGCGAGCGCGCCCTGACGCTGTACCGGCGGGAGCGCGTCGGCTTCGTCTTCCAGTTCTACAACCTGATCGCCTCGCTGACGGCGGAGGAGAATGTCGCCCTCGTCACCGAGATATCCAAGAATCCGCTGAAGCCGGCCGAGGCGCTGGAACTGGTCGGGCTGGGCGCGCGCACGCATCATTTCCCGGCGGAGCTTTCAGGCGGCGAGCAGCAGCGCGTCGCCATCGCCCGCGCCATCGCCAAGCGGCCCGAGGTTCTGCTGTGCGATGAGCCGACCGGCGCGCTCGACAGCAAGACCGGCGTCGTGGTGCTGGAGGCGATCGAGCGGGTGAACCGCGAGTTGGGGGCGGTGACGGTGGTCATCACCCATAACGCCTCCATCGCCGCGATGGCGCACCGGGTGATCCACATGGCGGATGGGCGCATCTCGGCGACCGAGCTGAACGAGACCCGCCTCGCCCCCGCCGAGATCACGTGGTGACAGGCATGCGCGCGCTGGACCGAAAGCTGATGCGGGATCTCTGGCGGATGCGGGGCCAGGTGATCGCGGTCGCCGTGGTGGTCGCCTCGGGCGCCGCGCTTCTGGTGATGGCGCTGTCGGCCCACACATCGCTCAGCGTGACCGCCGAGGCCTATTACGAGCGCTATCGTTTCGCCCATGTCTTCGCGGGCGTCGAGCGCGCGCCGGAGCGGCTGGCGGCCAGCATCGCGGACATTCCCGGCGTGCAGACGGTGGAGACGCGGGTCGTAGCCTTCGCGACCATCGAACTGGCGGGCGTGCTGGAGCCGATCTCGGCGCAGCTGGTCTCGCTGCCGCCGTCGGGAGAGCCACTTTTGAACCGATTGGCGCTGAAGGCCGGCCGCCTGCCCGACCCGCATTCCCGCGATGAGGCGGTGGTGCTGGAGCATTTCGTCGAAGGAAACGGCCTGAAGCTCGGCGATGAGATCGGCGTTCTGATGAACGGCGCCAAGCGACAGGTGCGCGTCGTCGGCGTCGGCCTGTCGCCGGAGTTCATCTACGCCGTCGCGCCCGGCGGCCTGACGCCGGACGAAAAGCGCTTCGGCGTGATCTGGATGGGGCGCGAGGCGCTGGAGGCGGCCTATGACCTCGACGGGGCTTTCAACGACGTCAGCTTGGCGCTGTTGCGCGGGACCGACCCGGAAGGCGTGGTCCAGCGTCTCGACCCGATGCTGGAGCGCTACGGCGGAACCGGCGCGGTGGCGCGCGCTGATCACCCGTCCAACTGGTTCCTGATGAATGAGCTGGAGCAGCTTCGCACCATGGCGACCATTCTGCCGACCATCTTCCTGGCGGTGGCGGCGTTCCTGACCAACTCGGTTCTCGCGCGGCTGATCGCGCTGGAGCGGCCGGAGATCAGCCTGATGAAGGCGTTCGGCTACTCCAACCTTCAGGTCGGGACGCATTACGCCAAGCTGGCGCTGGCGATGGCGGCGCTCGGCGTCCTCATCGGCTGGGGGATCGGCGCGGCGCTGGGGCGGGTCAACACCGCGCTCTACGCCGATTTCTTCCGCTTTCCATTCCTCTACTACCGACCCAGCGGGGCCGAGTTCGCGATCTCGGCCGCGGTTGGGCTGGGCGCCGCGCTTCTGGGCGCGCTCGGCTCGGTGCGCAGCGCGGTGATCCTGCCCCCGGCCGAGGCGATGCGCCCGCCCGCGCCGGCGAATTTCCGCGCGAACTCCCTCGATGGCGCGCTGACCGCGCGACTGGACAGTCCGACGCGTATCATCCTGCGCCAGATCGCCCGCGCGCCCTTCCGCGCGGCCCAGACGGTGATCGGCGTTGCGCTCTCGGTCGCGGTTCTGGTGCTGGCGATGCAATGGACCGGGGTGATCGAGACCATCCTCGACAGCCAGTTCTCGAAAAGCCAGCGCCAGCACGCGACGCTCGGGTTCCACGAGCCCATCGCCTATGACGGCCGTTTCGCGCTGGAGCGCCTGCCGGGCGTGCTGGCGGTGGAGCCGGTGCGCGTCGCCTCCGCCGATCTTCGCGTCGGGCCGCGGGTTCACCGCGGCGCCATCACCGGGCTTCCACCCGACGCGAAACTTCAGGTGATCCATGATGTGCGCGGCTGGTACCTGCCCGGCGCGCGGGGCGGGTTGGTGATCGCAACCAAACTGGCTGAGAAGCTGAATGTCGAGGTCGGCGACACCATCTCGGTCGAGGCGCTGGACGGAACCCACTCGCGCTTCGACCTGCCCGTCGCGGCGCTGCATGAGACCTATATCGAGATGCCCGCCTATCTGGACATCGCCGTGCTCAACCGCGAGCTGGGCGACCCGCCGGTGTTCGAGATGGCGAACCTGCTGCTCGACCCGGCAGAGGAGCGCGCGTTCTACGAAGCGATCAAGGAAATCCCCGGTCTCTCCGCCGTCATCATCAAGCAGCGCTCGGTGGAGAAGATGCGCGAGGAGATCGGCGACATGATCTGGATCTTCACCTCCTTCTTCGTGATGTTCTCGGCGGCGCTGGCCTATGGCGTCGTCTACAACGCGGTGCGCGTGGCGCTGTCCGAGCGCGGCCGCGACCTCGCCACCCTGCGCGTACTTGGCTTCACGCGGTGGGAGATTTCCTACATCCTGCTGGGCGAAGCGGCGCTGTTGGCGTTGATCGCGCTGCCGCTGGGCTGTCTGGCGGGCGCCGGGCTTGTGTATGTGATGGCGGGAAGTTTCGATACGGAGCTGTACCGCATTCCGTTCACCATCCGCCCCGGCGCCTATGGGCAGGCGATGCTGATCGCGCTGACCGCCAGCGCGGCTTCGGCCGTATTCGCGCGGCGGCGCATTGACAATCTGGACCTGATCGCGGTGCTGAAAACGAGAGAGTGACCATGGCCCAATCCAATAGCCGGATCATCTTCTGGGGCGCGCTTATCGCAGCGCTTGCGGTCGGCCTGTGGGTCTCGTTCAAGCCCCGCGCGGTGGCGGTGGACCTGGCCGAGATTCAGCGCGGGGCGCTGGTGGTCACCGTGTCGGAGGAAGGCGAGACCCGGATCAAGGACATCTTCTCCGTCTCCTCGCCACTTCGGGGCCGCGCGCTCAGGATCGAGATCGAGGAGGGCGACGAAGTGGTCGCCGGAGAGACCGTGGTCGCCGAGATCGAGCCGATCGACCCTGAGTTTCTGGACGCCCGCAGCGAGGCCGAGGCCCGCGCCGCGGTCGAAGCCTCGCGCGCCGCGCTGGCGCTGGCCGAGGCGGAGCGCGTGGAAGCCAAGGCGGAGCTGGATTTCGCCACCGCCGAACTCGCCCGCATGCGCCGCCTTCGGGAAAGCAGAACCATCTCGGAGCGCGCGCTTGAGGACGCCGAACGGCTCTACAAGACGCGCGAGGCCGCCGTCTCGACCGCCGAGGCCGCCGTCCGCATGCGCCAGTTCGATCTGGAGGCGAGCGAGGTGCGCCTGCTTGGCCCGGAAGAGGCGCTCAACCGCATCGGCGCCTGCGCCTGCGTGCCGATCCGCGCGCCAGTCGACGGCCGGGTGCTGCGCGTGTTGCATGAAAGCGAAGGCGTGGTCGAACCGGGCGCGCCGCTGATCGAGATAGGCGACCCGGCGCAGCTGGAGATTCTGGTCGACTACCTCTCCTCCGACGCGGTGCGGATCGAGCGCGGCCAGCGCGTCCTAATCGACGAATGGGGCGGCGATGAGACTCTGAATGGCGTGGTCCGGCGCGTGGAGCCGTCGGGCTTCACCAAGGTCTCGGCGCTCGGAATCGAAGAGCAGCGGGTCAATGTCATCATAGACCTGACCGACCCGTCTGATCTCTGGGCGCGGCTAGGCCATGGGTTCGAGGTCGTCGCGCGCGTGGTGCTTTGGGAGGACGAGGACGCGCTGAAAGCCCCGCTGACCGCCCTCTTCCGCAATGGCGGCGGCTGGTCGGTCTTCGTGGTCGAAGACGGAAAGGCCGCGCTGCGCAAGATCGAGATCGGCCGCCGCACCGATCTGGAGGCGGAAATCGTCTCAGGCCTGACCGAGGGCGAGATCGTCGTGCGCTATCCCAACGACCAGATCGTCGAGGGAACGCTGGTCAGTCAGCGTTAAGACGCGCGGGAGGAGACCAATGAGAGAGTTCCGCGATCGCGAGGAGGCGGGCAAGGCGCTCGCCGAGGCTCTGGCCGCGCGGGCCCCCGCTTATGTCGACCCGGTGATCCTGGCGTTGCCGCGCGGCGGGGTCCCCATCGGGCTGGAGATATCCAAGCGCCTGAGCGCGCCGCTCGATCTGGTGATGGTGCGCAAGCTGGGCGTGCCGTTCCAGCCGGAACTGGCGGCGGGAGCGGTGGTCAACGGCGACAATCCGCAGATCGTCTTGAACGAGGACGTCTGCGACGCGGCGGGGCTCAGCCGTGCGGACATCGACCGCATCGCCGAAGGCCAGCTGGCGGAAATCCGCCGTCGCCGCGCCGCCTATCTGCAAGGCCGCGCGCAGACGCCAATCGCGGGGCGCACGGCGATCGTGGTCGATGACGGGATCGCCACCGGCGCGACGATGCGGGCAGCGCTGAAAGCCGTTCGCAAGGCGGGCGCGGCGCGGCTGGTGCTGGCGGTGCCCGTCGCGCCGCCCGACACGATCCAGGCGCTGCAGGCGGAAGTCGACGACGTCGTATGCCTTCAGACCCCAGCCTATTTCTACGCCATCGGCGCGCATTACCAGATCTTCGATCAGGTGCCGGACGACGAGGTTGTACGGTTGTTGCGAGAGTCGGAGCGCTACGCGCGCGGCGGCGAGGCGCCGGAACCGGACTGACGCGCCACATCCCACGAACCGGAGAACGCGAGACGAGTCAGAGTTCCTCTTCCGGATCGACGCTCATGCTTCGCCACAAGGTCGTCCCCACGATCAGCAATGGAGTGGCGACGAGCGCGCCGAAAAAGCCCCACAGCCACGCGCCGAACGCCAGAGCCAGAAACACCGCGAGCGGCCCCATCTCGAAGCGTCGACCCAGAATTTGCGGCGTTACGAACTGACCTTCGACGAGATTCAGGACGATCAGAAGGAAAACCGGCAGAAACGCCTCCTCGCTGCGGACGAAAGTCGCGAGTCCGACAAGAAAAATGACGAAGCAGTAAATCATCGGGCCGACGTAAGGCATGAAATTCAGCAGCCCGACCATGAAGCCCCACAGCAGCGGGTTTGGCAGTCCGGTCATCCAGAATACGGCGGCGGCGGCCACGCCAAGCGCCAGGTTCACCGTCGACAGGGTCAGCAGGTAGGAGCTGACGTTCAGCCGGATGTCGCGCACCGCCCGCGCAATGCGAAGCCGCATCTTCTGGTCCGTGGCGAAGCCCAGCATTCGTCGACGCAGGACCAGCCGTTCCGCCAGCAGGAAATAGCAAAGGAAAGTGATGTAGAGCGCCGAGAAAATCGCCTTCGGGGCGTCGAGCAATTTGTCGACGAGCAGGCTTTGCCCCGACTTGATCACCGCTGAGGCGGGCGAGCCATCGCTTTCTGGGGGCTTCGCTGATTCAGATCCGCCCGCATTGGCGCCGGAATCGCCTGTGACCGTCGCGGACCCGCCCGCGATAGGCGCGGACCCGCCCGTGATCGGTCCGGAGCCGCCGGTGATCGGCACGGAACCGCTCTTGAGGCCGCCAGCTCCGCTGCTGACGCGTCCGGAGCCGCCTGTGATCGAGCCCGAGACGCCCGAGGTCGCCTTTTCGACGCCTTCCGAGATTTTCTGTTCGAGGTCTCGATATTTGCGTTCCAGCGAACGAATGACCGACGGTCCCCGAAAGCGCCAGTCCTCGGCGGAAGGCGCCAGTATGTAGATCGTGGTGATCGCGGCGAGCAGGACCGAGACGACCACGATCGCCGACGCGACCGCGCTGGGAATCTTGCGCCGCTCCAGGCTCCGCACCACTGGCGAAAGCGTGATGGCCACCAAGAGCGCCAGCACCGTCGGGGCGACGAACTCGGCCGCGAGTTTTGCGGCGGCGATGATCGCCAGAACCGCCAGGCAGATCATCGACCACGCAATCGCCGCGCGATGCCAGCCGGTGTCGAGTTGGGGTCTGGCCGAAGTTTCCATCTTTGTTCGATCCCGCGCGTTGTTTGGTTCGGTCTGGCCGGAGCAGTTTAATGACGACTCATGACTGGAGCAGAATAATGACAACGCGTGAAGCCGCCGCCAGTTCCATCCGAACATCCATAGCGACGAAAGCACGGGCCGCCGGGTTGACCCCGCGCTCGCGAGTCTGATCTCGGCACGCGCTGAACCGGCTGACGCCCAGCGCCCGAATGAGATAGCATTGTCCTGGAACGATAATTGATGCGGCGCGTTACTCTGAAACCAGCCGCGACCTTTCAGGAGAATGCGACCATGACCAGCCGGAAATCTTCGGATGCAAGTCCCGAGTCCGACGACGAACTTGCGAAACAGCTTGAGCAGCTGAAGTCTGATGTCGCCGAACTGTCCGGGCTCTTGAAGAAGATGGGGTTGGAGAAGGCCGAGGGGCTTCGCGAAGACGCAGAGGGCCGCGCCCGGGAATACGCCGAGATGGGACGCCGTCAGGCCGAGAAACTGTCCAGCGCCGCGTCCGACCTCGAGGCCGACATCACCGCGCATATCCGGGACAAGCCCATGCAGTCGCTGATCATGGCGGCGTTGATCGGGTTCGTGTTCGGGCTGCTCTCGCGCCGGAACTGACATGCTGGTCCGGGAAATCAGACTGGCCGCGAAACAGGCCGCGCGCGACGTGGCGCGCGCGATTGCGCTGGCTCTGGCGATCGGCCTCTGCGCGTTGGTCGCCCTTGGCTTTCTGACAACGGCGGCCTACCTGGCCGTGGCCGAGGCGGTCGGGCCGGTCGAGGCCGCCTTGGCGATCGCGGCGTTCTACGCCGTCGTCGCGATCGTGCTGGTCCTGCTGCTGGGCCGCCCGGCAGCGCGGCCGAGCCCGGAGGCGGCGCAGGACCCGCCGCTTTCCGATGCTGAATTGACGACCCGCCTGCTCGATGCGTT
>QKHF01000058.1 GCA_003250135.1 Paracoccaceae bacterium
CTGCGGCTGGCCAATCCCGCCTTCGCCGAACTTTGGGCCCTGGATGCGGCGCAGGTGCGCATTGGCGCGCACATCGCCGAGATTCCCGCCCCCGTTGCAATCGGAGGGGCGGCCGAGGCATGGGCGGACTTGCGCTTGACCGTGACCGGCGGCGCGGGCCGGGCGGAGCGGCGCTTTCGGCTTGGCGGCTGAGTGCTTCATTCGGTGGCGGCGCCGATGCCCGACGGCTCCACCCTGGCCCGCATCGACGACCGCACTGCGGCGGCGCAAGCCGAGACGGCGCTGCGCGAGCGCGGCGAGGCGCTGGAGGCGGCGGCGGAGCTTCGCGCGGCCCTGGCCGACTGCGCATCGGTGAAGCTGCGCACCTCGCTGACCTCGATCAGCGGTTTCGCGGAGTTGATGGCGATGGATTGCGAGTCGGCGGAGCGCCGCGCCCAACTCGAGGCGATTCTGATCGCGACCGCCGAAATGGCGAAAGCCGTTGAAGAAATTGAGCAACTTGCTTCTGAAGCGCCGACGGACTCGAATGAATTCCTTCCCGCCGCCGATCTGTTGGCGATGACCGGCGACCTTCTTTCCCGCGCGCTCTGGACCGCCGAAGCCCGGCTGGAGCGGTTGAACGAAGGCGGCGACGTCGTATTCTATGGCGATACGGATTCTCTCCGCCAAATCGCATTGGCCATGTCGCTTGCAGCGCTGGACGGCCTGCCGGACGGCGGCGTTCTGCGCCTGAGCGTGAAGCAGTTCGACCCCGGCGAGGATGGTCGCCGCGCCGCGGTGCTGACCGCGCAGACAGACGGCCCGCCCAACCGCCCGGCGCCGGGAGAGCGCCTGGCCCGCGCGGTCGCGCTTGCTGAGCGGATCGGCGCGTGTCTGAGGATGACGGAGGAGGATGGCCGGCGGAACATCACTCTGACCAGCGCCGTCCGCGACGCTAAGAGAAACCGTTGAGCCCCGGCGCGCTTCCCTCGCACCCGGCTTCGCGCTACCAATCGGACGAGAGGCGCGCCGCGAAAAAGAACCGGACGGGAAATGGTCGAGCGGAACCACGACAAAGCCGAAGGATCGCTGACGCTGTTCCTTACGGATGACGACGCGACCGAGGAGGTCGGCTCCGCGTTGGGCCTCGCGCTGCGGCCGGGCGATTCCGTGATGCTGGAGGGCGATCTCGGCGCCGGAAAGTCGGCGCTGGCCCGCGCTGCGATACGTGCGGTTCTGGCTGAGGACGGCCGAGCCGAGGAGATCCCCTCGCCGACTTTCACCCTCGTTCAAGTCTATGACACGTCGCGCGGCGAAGTCTGGCATGTGGACCTCTACCGCCTGTCATCTCCGGAGGAGGCGTTGGAGTTGGGTCTGGAAGCAGCGTTCGGACAGGCGATCTCGCTGGTGGAGTGGCCGGACCGACTAGGCGAACTCGCGCCGGCACGTCGCCTGATCGCACATCTCGATGTACCGACGGATGGCGTCGGCCGGGTTCTGACCTTGACGCCGATCGGCGGGGACTGGACCGGCGCGCTGGATGCGGCGAAGGGGGCGATGTGACGGATCGGGACGACGCAAGACGCGCTCTTCTAAAGGACGCGGGCTGGACCGAAGCGGTCTCGATTTCGCTGGCGGGCGACGCGTCGGCGCGGCGTTATGAAAGGCTGTCCGGCGGGCCGGGCGGGTTCAGCGCCGTCCTGATGGACGCGCCGCCCAGTGCGGCGAATGATACTCGTCGGTTTACAGTCATAACCGAGCACCTTCACGCCCTTGGCTTCAGCGCGCCGGAAATTCTGGCGGCGGATCACCGGGCCGGTTTCCTGCTGCTGGAGGATCTCGGCGACGACCTGTTTGCGCGGGTGGCCGCCGACCGGCCTGAGCTGGAAGCCGCGATGTACCGCCGCGCGGCGGAGCTTCTGGCCGCGTTGGCCGGCGCCCCGGCGCCTGCATCACTGACGGCGGACGGCCAGGCCATCAATATCCCGCCCTACGACACGGAGTTTCTGTCCTTCGAAGCCGGACTCTTCCGCGAATGGTGGTGGCCGCATGCCGCCGAGGCTGCGCCCTCGCCGGATCTTGCCGCGGAGTTCGATTCGCTCGTGGCCTCATGCTGCGCCCCGGTCGCAGGCGCGCTGGATG
>QKHF01000160.1 GCA_003250135.1 Paracoccaceae bacterium
CGACCCAGCGCTCTTCAACCAGTATGGCGTGATCCTGGTGAACCCGGAGAGGCACAGCCATGTGAAGGCCGTCGAGGCGCAGGCGTTCATCGACTGGCTGCTGTCCGAGGCCGGGCAATCCGCCATCGCCTCCTACACTCTGAACGGATCGCCGCTCTTCACCCCGAATGCGACGTCGACGCGGATCAAACCGGCGGGCTGAACTGGAAGCGCGGAATGGGTCGCGTTATGTCTCAGGCCAAGCAATCAACAGGGAGGCCGCTCAGATGAGCGACGAGACTTTCAACATGAGCCTGCGCAAGTTCCTGAAGCGCGTGGGCGTCACCTCGCAACAGCATATCGAAACGGCGGTGCGCGAGGCGAAGGCCGCGGGCGCGATCGGCGGCGGCGCGGTAAGCGCCCGCATGGTTCTGACGCTGGAGGGGATCGACGGCGAGCATGTCGTCACCGGCGAGATCGAGCTTGGGGACGACGCATGAGCGTAACCCGCGAGGACGTTCTGGCGGCGCTGAAAGCGGTCGTGGACCCGTCGCAGGGCGTGGACATCGTCAGCGCAGGCATGGTGCAGGGCGTGACCATCAAGGGCTCGGCGGTCGGCTTCTCCATCGAAGTGGACCCTGCCCGCGGCCCGGCGATGGAGCCATTGCGAAAGGCCGCTGAACAAGCCGTCGCGGCGCTGGACGGGGTCGACTCGGCCACCGTAGTGCTCACGGCGCATTCGGCGCAGCCGGGCTCGGCGCCCAAGCCCTCGCCCATGGCCGCCAAAGGCCCGCCCCCCGATCTGGGAGGAGCGCGCCGGGCGGGTCCGGGCGACAAGCCGCTGAAGCCCGTGCCGCCGCCGCCCAACGCCGGCAAGATCGAGGGCGTCGACAAGATCATCGCCATCGCCTCGGGCAAGGGCGGCGTGGGAAAGTCGACCGTCGCGGCCAATCTGGCGCTGGCGCTGGCGGCCGAGGGCAAGAAGGTCGGTCTGCTGGACGCCGACGTCTACGGCCCGTCGCAGCCGCGGATGATGGGGGTCTCAGGCCGGCCCTCCACCCCCGACGGCAAGATGATCATGCCGCTTCGCAATTACGGCGTCGTCGTCATGTCGATGGGTCTGATGGTGGACGAGGACCAGTCCATCGTCTGGCGCGGCCCGATGCTGATGTCGGCGCTCACGCAGATGCTGCACCAAGTGATGTGGGGCAAATTGGACTACCTGATCGTCGACCTGCCGCCCGGCACCGGCGACGTTCAGCTGACGCTTTCGCAGAAGGCGGACGTTACTGGCGCCGTCGTCGTCTCCACGCCGCAGGACATCGCGCTGATCGACGCCAAGAAGGCGCTCGACATGTTCAAGAAAACCGGCACGCCGGTGCTCGGCATGATCGAGAACATGTCCACCTTCATCTGCCCGAACTGCGAGCATGAAAGCCATATCTTCGGCCATGGCGGCGCGAGGCGCGAGGCCGAGCGTCTGGGCGTGCCCTTCCTCGGCGAGATTCCGCTGGACCTCGACATCCGCACCATGTCCGACGGCGGAACGCCGATCGTCGCGGTGAAGCCGAAAAGCCCGCAGGCCCAGCGGTTCCGCGAGATCGCGCGGCTGCTGATCGCCTCGCCCGAGATCGCGCGGGCCAGCGCAATGGCGGGACACGCGTGACGTCATGAGCATCGCCTACGATCCGGCCCCTCCGGGTGATGGCGATGCGCCCAGCTTCCCACCGTTGTTGCGGGGCGAGAGAGTCCCGCGCGGCCTCGACCCGTTCGACAAAGCGATCGCCGCCGCGTCCACCGGGGCTGAGGCGGGGGCGGTGTTCTGGAGCCCGGACACCGCGATCGCCCGCGCCGCGTTGGTGCTTGCGCCTGAGGTGGAGCTTGGCCCGGCGCTGGCGATGCATTTCGCCAACGCCGCCGCGCTGAACGACGCCATCGGCGCTCTGGCGCCGCCCGAGGTCGGCCTGCATCACGTCTGGCCCGACGGAATCAAGGTGAACGGCGCCTGGTGCGGCGCGCTGCGCGCCGACGCCGACACGCGCAACCTGTCTGCGACGCCCGACTGGCTGGTGGTGGGCTGGGCGCTGTCGTTCGATTTCCCGGCCGGGATCAATCCGGGCGACGCGCCC
>QKHF01000220.1 GCA_003250135.1 Paracoccaceae bacterium
GGCTGGGTGTTGACCTCCAGGATCGCCAGACCGTCGAGGCCGCGAGTCTCGTCCCAGCGGAAATCCGTGCGGCTGACGCCGCGGCAGCCGAGCGCCTGATGCGCGCCGACCGCGCCTTCGAGACAGGCGTCGAACACCCGCTTCGGCAGATCGGCCGGCAGGATGTGGCTTGACCCGCCCGAGGAGTACTTGGCGTGATAGTCGTACCAACCCGCGGTCGCGACGATATCGGTGACGGTCAGCGCCCGGTCGCCCATCACGGCGACGGTCAGCTCACGCCCCGGCACATAGCGCTCGACCATCAGGGTCTCGGGCGCGTTTGCATCCAGCTGCGCGGGGCCGTTGGCGCCCTCCATCACGAAATAGATGCCGACCGAGGAGCCCTCGTTGAACGGCTTGACCACGTAAGGCGGCTCGATCGGATGGCCCGACGCGACCTCCTCGCGGCTCGCCAGAACGCTCTCGACCACCGGCAATCCGGCTTCGGCGAAGATTCGCTTCGCGTGGTCCTTGTCCATCGCCAGCGCCGAGGCGAGCACGCCGGAATGGGTGTAGGGAATCCCGAGGCACTCCAGCAGGCCCTGAACGCAGCCATCCTCGCCCCAGCGGCCGTGCAGCGCGTTGAAGACGCAATCGGGCGCGGACTCCGCCACCTGCTGGGCGACGTCGCGTCCCGCATCTATTTCGATGACTTCATATCCCGCCTCGCGCAGCGCCACAGCGCATGCGTGGCCCGAAACGAGCGATACATCCCGCTCGGCCGACCAGCCGCCCTTCAGAACTGCGACGCGGTGGAAACGCCTGCTCGACATCCACGCCTCGATTTGCGGCGTCGGCTACATTGGCCGACGTTCTCGCCTATTGGCCTAGAGTAACGCCGATCCGCTTGATTTCCCAGTGCAAATCGATTCCGGAATCCGCTTTGACGCGGCGCCGCACCTCCTCGCCCAGCGCTTCGAGGTCGGCGGCGGTGGCGTCCGCCACATTCACCAGAAAATTGCAGTGCTTCTCAGAGACTTGCGCGCCGCCCAGCTTCAGGCCGCGGCACCCGGCCTGATCGATCAGCGTCCACGCCTTCAGATCATGCGTATCGTCGGCGCGCCCGGTGGAGGAGTAGCCCGCCGGATTGCGAAAGGTGGAGCCGCCCGTCTTCTCGCGTATGGGTTGGGCGGCCTCGCGCTTTTCGACCAGTTCGTCCATGCGCCGGGCGATGGCGTCCGGCGAATCGGGCGACCCGCGAAACACCGCCTCGGTGAAGATCAGGTCGTCCGGCGCATCGATATGGCGGTAGGAGAAATTGATGCCCGTCGCGAGAAGGTCCACCGTTCGGCCCAGCCGGTCGACCGCGCGCACGCTCTCCAGCACATCGGCCACGTAAGAGCCATAGCAGCCCGCGTTCATGCGGATCGCGCCGCCGATGGCGCCGGGCACGCCACGCAGGAATTCAAGGCCCGCGATCCCCGCCTCCGCCGCCTTGCGCGCCACCTGCGCGTCCAGCGCGGCGGCGCCGACCCGAATGCGGCGCTCGTCGATCGGCGCCATGGCGTTGAAGCCGCGCCCAAGACGGATGGCGACGCCCGGCAGGCCGCCGTCGCGCACAAGCAAGTTGGAGCCGACCCCGAGCGGAGTTACGGGAATATCCAGCGGCGTGGCGGCGAGAAACGCTGACAGATCACCCTGGTCGGCAGGCTGGAACAGCACCTCCGCCGGGCCGCCGACGCGGAACCAGGTCAGGTCCGCCAGCGGGCGCATGGGCGTCAGCCGTCCGCGCACCTCGGGCAGGCGCTCAAGCAGGGCTTCGCCGTCCAGAATGGGGGTTTCGTTCACCCGACTTCCTTTTCAATCTCCAGCCATTCCTCGCGGCAGGTTCCGATGGGATGGTCGACGAACCGCGCGAAAGCCGGCCGCGCGCGAAGCCCCTCCAGCCACCGGGCGACGTTCGGCGCCGTGGGCGGGGCGCCGTAGGGCAGCATCAGGGCGCGGCGAGCGAAGATCGCCGGGGCGATGTCGCCGAAAGTGAAGCGGTCTCCCACCAGATAATCCCGGCCCTCCAGCGCCGCATCAAGGATGGCCGTGACGCCAGCGAGCGCCACG
>QKHF01000314.1 GCA_003250135.1 Paracoccaceae bacterium
GACCGCCAACGGCACCGTCCGCGGCGCGCCTGTGATGCTCGACCGTTTCGAATTCGCCGGCATTGAGGATCGCCGGGTGCGCGCCACGGTGAATGAGGGCGACCTGCGAGTCTCCCTGTTGGGGATGAGCTTCCTGTCGCGATTCACCCGCATCGCCATCGAGGGCGACCGGTTGATTCTGACCCGCTGATCGTCACAAAGCTTGACGTCGCCGCCGCCGGGGAATAGCCCCGCGACGATGTTTGAGATTTTCCTCACCTCGTTCGCCACCCTTTTCGTGGTGGTCGACCCGCCCGGGCTGGCGCCGCTGTTCGTGGCGCTGACCGCCGGCGTGCCGCCCGAGCGCCGCCGTAGAATAGCAATTCGGGGCGTCGCCGTCGGAACCGGCGTTCTGCTGGTCTTCGGGCTGTTCGGCGAGGCGGTGCTGGAGTTGATCGGCGTCGGCCTGCCCGCCTTCCGAATCTCGGGCGGCCTGATGCTGTTCTTCATCGCCATGGAGATGCTGTTCGAAAAGCGCGACGAGCGCCGCGCCAAGACCGCGCAGGGCGAAATAGAGCACGCCGATCCGGGACACGACCCTTCGGTGTTTCCTCTCGGCACGCCGCTGATCGCAGGGCCCGGCGCAATGGCCTCGATGATCCTGCTGATCGGCCAGCATTCCGGCGACATCACGGCGCAACTCGCCGTCTATGTCGCGCTTCTTCTGGTGCTGGCGCTCTCTCTGGCGACATTCTTCGCGGGCGGCTGGATGGAGCGGATGCTGGGCCAAACCGGCATCAGCGTCGTCACGCGCCTGCTGGGCGTGCTGTTGGGCGCGCTTGCGGTGCAATTCGTGCTGGACGGCCTGAAGGCTTATGGGGTCTTCCCCGGCCTCAGCTAGGCGTTGCTTTCGGCCTTCCTGACCCAGCGACCGGCGTCGTCCTGCGCCCAGTAGACCGCTTTCAGCCCTGCGTCAGAGACCGCCTTCCAGTCGCCGCGCGCCGCGGCCACCGCCTGTTCGTCATGGCCGTCGAACATCAGGATGACGCGCTGATACGGAGTGAAGCCGTCCACGGAAACCTCTGCGCCGTCGACCAGAAACAGGATATCCGGCGCGTTCGGCGTCTCTGTCCCCGCAGTCAGATAAATCGGCTGCCGCGCGCCCGGCCCGTCCTGCGGCCCGCCATGGGGCAGGAACGCTTCGTCCCGATAGGTCCAGAGATGCGCGTTCAGCGCTTCTGCGCGCTCGCGTGAGCCCGCCCGGACCAGCGCGCGCCAGCCACGCTCCAGAGTTTTTTCCAGCAACTCGGGCAGAGCCTGCTCCAGCGGACGACGGGTCAGGTGGTAAAACAGCACCTCGGCCAAAGGCTTAGCCCTCGAACTTGTCCCGGATCAGCTGGTCCAGCGTCCGCACGCCCCAGCCCGTTGCGCCCTTCGGGCTCAGCGGCTTGTTCTCCTTCGTCGAGGTCACGCCCGCGATGTCGACATGAATCCAGGGCACCCCCTCCTTCACGAAGCGCTTGAGGAACTGCGCCGCGGTGATCGCGCCTGCCGGGCGCCCGCCCACGTTCTTCACATCCGCCACGCGTGATTTCAGCAGCTTGTCGTAGGCGTCGCTCAACGGCATGCGCCAGGCGTTCTCGCCCGCCGTCTTGGCCGCCTCGCCAAACGCCGCCGCCAGATCGTCGTCCGAAGCGAAATAGCCCGCATTCTCCGCCCCCAACGCCACCACGATCGCTCCGGTCAGCGTGGCGAGATCGATCATCGCGGCAGGCTTGTAGGCCTCCTGCGCGTGCCACATCACATCCGCGAGCACGAGTCTCCCTTCGGCGTCGGTGTTGATGACCTCGATCGTGTCGCCCTTCATCGACCGGACCACGTCGCCCGGACGCTGCGCCATCCCGTCGGGCATGTTTTCGACCAGTCCAACAATCCCCACGACATTGGCCTTGGCCTTGCGCTTGGCGAGGGCGCGCATCACGCCCGCCACGACCCCGGCGCCGCCCATGTCCGTGGTCATCTCTTCCATGCCCGCCGCAGGCTTCAGGGAGACGCCGCCGGTGTCGAAGGTGACGCCCTTGCCTATCAGGGCCAGCGGCGCCTCGTCCCCGCCGCCCATCCATTTCATCGTCACGACCTTGGAGCCTGAGGCCGAGCCCCGCCCCACCGCCAGAAGCGCGCGCATGCCCATCGCCTCCAGCGCGTCTTCGTCGAGAACCGAGATCTCCAGCCCAAGGCCCGACATGGTCGCGAGGCGTGCAGCGAAGGCCTCGGTGGTCAGCACGTTGGCTGGCTCGTTCACCAGATCGCGCGTGAAAAACACGCCATCGGCCAGCGCCATCAGCGGCTGCGCCGCCTTCGCCGCCTCGTCGGGGCTGGGGCAACGCACCCGTAGCGCGCCGCCCACATCGTCCTGGTCGCCGGTCTTGTGATCGACAAACGCATAGCGCCGCAGGACCGCGCCAAAGGCCGCCTCCGCCGCCAGCGCCGGATCGCCCAGACCATCGGCCAGAAAAGTCGTCTCCTCGCCCGCGGTGCGCGCGCCGATGGCGCCGCCGATCCTTCGGGCCGCAGCTGCGTCCAAAGGCTCGCTTCCAAGCCCGACCACCAGCACCGCGTCCGCCGTCAGCCCCATCGGGAACAGCAGCTTCTCCACATCCCCCAATTTGCACTTGAACCCGGCCGAGGCCGCCAGCCGAGAAATCGCTCCGGCGCAGGCCTCATCCAGCGCCTTGCCCGCCGGTGACAATTCGCCGCCCTCGCCCACTGTCGCGACCAAGGTGCCTGTCAGCCGCGTAAGATCTCCGAAATCGGGGTCGGAGAAGGTGATCTCGATGGGTCGGGTCAAGTTGCGTCTCCTGCTCAGCGCCTTGCGTTTAAACTGACTGAGAGGTAACGCCATACTCGATGCGGCGCCAGCGCTTCGGCGCCCTCAAGGTCCTTGGAACGGTCGGGTCGTGAACGAAATCGACAGATATCTCTTCCGTTCTCTTCTCGGCCCCTTCGCCTTTTTCGCGATCGTGCTGACCGGTCTCGTCTGGCTGACGCAATCTCTGAACATCATCGACACGGTCGTGAACCGGGGGCAAAGCGCGCTGGTTTTCGCCGAACTGACGGCCATGTTGCTGCCGCTGGTTCTGGCTGCGGCGCTGCCGATCTCGGCCTTCGCGGCGACGCTCTATACGATGCACCGGCTCTACTCGGAATCCGAGATCGTGGTCATGCTCTCGGTGGGCATGAGCGGCATCCGCCTGGCCCGACCGGTCATTCTGTTCGGCGCGCTGGTCACGACGGCCATGCTCGTCGACACGCTCTATCTGATGCCGACCGCGTCGCAACAAATGAAATCCCGTGTTGCGGAGCTGCGCGGAGACCTCGCCACGGCGCTTATTCGCGACGGCAGATTTCTGAACCCCGCAAGCGGGCTGACCGTCTATGTGCGCGAGATCCCGAGGACCGGAGAGATGCTGGGCGTGTTCGCGCATGACCAGCGCGACCCGAAACAGGAGATCACATACACCGCAGAACGCGCCGCGATGCTGAACACCGAGGAAGGCCCCCGGCTGATCATGTTCGACGGCGTCGGGCAGACCCGCGACAAGGAAACCGGCGAATTGTCGGTTCTGCGCTTCGATCGGTTCGTCTTCGATCTGGCCGAGTTCATGTCGGATCCGGAACAGAGGGGCAAAAAGCCCAGCGAGCACTACATCGCCGACCTTCTGAACCCGCCGGAGCACATCACGAGCGAGAAGGATCGGGCGAAGTTCCAGACCGAAGGCTATGAGCAACTCACGGCGCCCCTCTACGGACTCGCCCTTCCCCTCGTGGCGTTGGCGATCCTTCTGGGCGGGGGACACCGGCGCCGCGGCTATGAACGGCGCATCGCCGCCGCCGCCGTCGTCGCCCTGCTGGTTCGCCTCAGCGGGTTTGCGATCAAGGGCGCTGCTACGAGCACAGGCTGGCTGGCGCCGGCGCTCTTCATTCCGCCTCTGATCGCGATCGTGATCTCCTGTATCGCGCTCATGCGCGGCTCCAATACGCCAGCGCCAACCGTCGCGCCTGCGGCGCAGGAGGGGGCGGCATGAGCTGGACCCTGTCCCGATACATCGCCGGCCGGTTCTTCAGCGCGCTTCTCATCTCCCTGCTGTCGGTCCTGCTGATCGTCATCCTGGTCGATCTGATCGAGCGGCTGCGCGGCGCTGACGCGACTTTCGGCATGCTGTTGTGGCTCTCGGTTTTGCGCGCGCCAACGCTCGCGGCAAAGGCCCTGCCCTTCGCCGTGCTGCTGGCCGCCATGATCAGCTATTCGCGGCTCGCGCGCAGCAGCGAGTTGACGGTGGCGCGCGCGGCGGGCCTGTCATCCTGGCGTCTTCTGGCGCCCGGCGTGTGCACCGCGGTTGCGATGGGCTTGATCGCCTTCTCCGCCTACAACCCGATCGCCGCGGCGATGGCGGATCGCTATGACGTCCTGACCGCGCGGATCGGCGGCGACGTCAACCGCCTCTCCGTTTCCGCCGAGGGCGTTTGGCTTCGGCAGGGCGACCGCGACTCTCAGTTCGTGATCCATGCGGATTCGGCCAGCGCCACGGCGACGGAATTGCGCGACGTGACCTTTTTCGAGTTCGCCAATGGCGAAAATCTCGTGCGGCGGATCGACGCCGAAACCGCCGAGCTCACTCAGGGCGCCTGGCTTCTGAGGGGCGTCGACTACTGGGACTTCACGCTGGACGACGCGATCGCACGGGTTCCCCTGAACTTCCACCAGGTGCCAACGTCGATCACGCCCGATGAAGTGATCGAAGGGGTGGCCAGCCCCGAAACCATTTCCTTCTGGAAGCTGCCGAAATTCATAGAATCGCTGGAGAAATCCGGCTTCTCAGCCCGCCGCCACCGGATCTACTGGCATGCGCAGCTGACCACGCCGCTTCTCTTCGCGGCGATGATGTTGATCGGCGCCGCCTTCTCCATGCGTCCGGCGCGGTTCGGCGGTCTGGGCTTGATGGCGCTGGGCTGCGTCATCACCGGCCTCGGCTATTATTTCATCTCCGACCTCAGCCTGGCGCTCGGGTTCTCGGGCGGCGCTCCGCTCATCGCCGCCGCCTGGGCGCCGCCGGTGGCGGCGCTGTTCCTCGCTGTGGGATTGCTCCTGCATCTCGAAGACGGGTAAGACTGTACTAAGGCGAGAGACGGAGCAGGACTCGATGACGGCGCGGACACCGAGACGATATGGCGTGAGCGGCGCCGTTCTGGCCGCCCTGGCGCTCTGTCTGACGCCGTTTTCAGCGGCCCAGGCGCAGGACTTCGGCGAAATTCGCGGCGACGTCGATGAGTCTCAGCCGGTCGCTCTCGTCGCCGACGAGATCACGTTCGACTCGGAAACGGGCGTCATCACCGCGCGCGGCGCCGTCGAGGTCTATCACGGCGACCGGACGCTGACCGCGGACATGATCGCCTACGACACCGAGCGCGACCTGTTCTCCGCCGAAGGCGACATCGCCCTGCGCGATCAGGCCGGTGTCGTCATCTACGCCGACATCGCCGAGCTGGACGGCCAGCTCAAGGAAGGGCTTGCGCGCGGCGCGCGCGCCGTGCTGTCTGACGGGTCCCGCATGTCCGCGGTCGAGGCGCGACGGATCGAGGGCGAGACGAACGCGCTTTCGAAGGTCGTGTTCAGTTCTTGCCGGGTCTGCGCGAATGATCCTGAGCCGCTGTGGCAGATTCGAGCCCGCCGCGTCGTGCATGACCAGCAACAGCAGGAAATTTTCTACGAAGACGCCGTCTTCGAAGTCGAGGGCGTGCCGGTTCTTTGGCTTCCCTATTTCAGTCACGCCGACCCCACGGTGGTGCGCCGCACCGGCTTTCTGACCCCGAAATTTCAGAGTTCCACGACATATGGCTACGGCATGAAGGCGCCGTTCCATTATGTTATCGGACCGGACCGCGATCTGACTTTGACGCCCTTCGTCATGAGCACCGACGGATTGATCATGGAGGGCGAATATCGGGCGGTGAAGGAGACGGGCTACTATCAGTTCGAAGGCAGCGCGCATTACAACGACTATGACGGCGAGGACCAATTCCGCGGCCACGTGTTCGGTGAGGCGCTGTTCGACGCGCCGTATGGATTCGAGTACGGCGCTGACGTCGCGCTCTCCACGGACGACGCTTATCTTCGACGGTACGACTTCACCGACGATGACCGACTCACGACTGAACTTTTCCTGCGTCGCTTTAAGAATGACGGCTTCGCCTCGCTGAGCGGCCTTTATTTCCAGAGCAACCGGGACGACGAACCGCAGGCTGAAATTCCGGTCGTGCTTCCCGAGTTCGAGCTTCGTCAGCGCTTCGACGCCCCCGTCATTGGCGGCGATCTATTCGCGAACGGCAACTTGCTTGCGCTGGCGCGAGATGACGGCCGAGATGTCGTGCGCCTCTCAGGCGGCGCAGATTGGGAAAGAAGTCTGGTTTCGCAAACGGGATTCGCATTTCGCGGGTTCGCTGAGGGTCGGGTGGATTTCTACACTTTTGACGACGCCGACACCGGAGACGACTCCACCACCTCGCGACTGTTGGGCCTGGCCGGCGTCGAGGTCAGCTACCCGCTCGTCAAACACGGTGATCGCAACACCCAGATCTTCGAGCCGATCGCCCAGTTGATCCTGTCGCATGAAGGCGGCAACCCGGACGAGCTTCCGAACGAGGACAGTTTGGAAATCTCGTTCGATGAAACAAACCTGTTTTCGACCAGCCGCTCGCCCGGCCTGGATCTTTGGGAGGAAGGGCCGAGGCTGAATCTCGGCTGGCGGTATGAGCTTCTGTCCGACGGCGGCCTCGATTTGAGCGCCAGCGCCGGCCGCGTGTTGCGGCTGGAGGAGGCCACGGAATTTCCTACAGGATCGGGACTCAGCGGCACAAACTCGGATTATGTCGCAGCCTGGAGCTTGGCCTATGGCGAGCATTTCGCATTCACGAACCGGTTTCGCCTATCAGACGATTTTGTCTTCGCCCGCAATGAGATTCTCGCCGAACTTGACTATGATCGTTGGCGCGCGGACGCCTCCTACGTGTTTTTTGAGAGCGACGCCGACGCCAACATCCTGGAGGACCGGCAGGAATACAGACTCGATGGAGAAGTGGATCTTTCGCCGTTCTGGACCTTGTCCGCCGGTTTCAGATACGACGCGGAACAAAGTGAATTCCTTCGCGCCGATGCTGGGCTGATCTATAGAAATGAATGCATCGAGGTTGACTTCGGGTTCGGCAGGAGGTTCACCGACAGCGAGGGCGCGCCGGCGGCGACGTCGGTTGGCTTGGAGGTGCGATTGTTGTCCGTGGCGATGTCCGCTGAAGATCGCGCCGGCCGCCGCGCCTGCGGATCGTGATCGTTGAGAAGACCCATGAAAACGCCGCTAACCCCCTTTCGCGCAGCAATACTGGCCATCGCGGCCGCCGTGACGGCCATAGGATCGCCTGCGCCCGCGCAAACGCCGTTTGAGCCCGCGGCGGTCGTCAATGATGAAGCGATCACGCGTTTCGAGTTGGACCAGAGGCTCCGCGCCCAATCGGCCCTGACCGGCGCCGAGATCAACTCTGCGGTGGCTGGCGCCGTCCTGAATGTCATGATCGCGGACAGGCTTCGACTGCAAGCCGCGCGCAAATCCGGCATCACGATTCCCGAGGCCGAAATCGACGACGCGATGAATACATTCGCGACCCAACGCGGAGTCACGCTCGATGCTTTGACGGCGCGTCTGCGGACAGTGGGCGCGTCGCCTGAAACCATTCGGGACGTGGTCGAAACCGAACTCGCATGGCGCGAATTGATCCGGCGCCGCTACGGCTCGCGAACCCGAGCCTCGGAGGCGGATGTCGAGCGGGAACTCGCCCTGCTGGATGCGGACGGCGCCATGAACGACTCTGCTCCGTCCGAGCGCCGGTACGAAATTGGTTTCCTTGTCATCGCGATTCCGGCGGATGCGCCCGCTGAAGACGTTGTTGAGGCGTCGAGCCAACTGTCCCAGGCGCGGAACGATATCAAGACTTGCGACGCGCTCGCCGCGCG
>QKHF01000233.1 GCA_003250135.1 Paracoccaceae bacterium
GGTGCGAGGCGCGCGGCATCGCCAAGGTCACCGACCTCATCGGCGCCATCCGCGACCACGACATGCCGGACACGCTGACCGCCGCTTCGCACGGGGTGTGAGGGCGCGCTTGCATCCGCCCTTCGAGACGGCCCTTCGGGCCTCCTCAGGGCGAACGGTTAGCCCGGATTTCTCAAACTGAGTAGGTGCATCGGGGCTCTGAATCGAAGATAATTCTTCTGCAACAAAGGCTTACCTGATTGCAGAGGAGTTCCCCGATGCCGACAGAGTGTAGCGCGGATTTGTTTGGATTTGCACCCGTTGCAGGCCGTGCGGTTGTGGCGGGGTTCGACGGCGGGGCGATGACCTCGGACGCCGGGGCGCTGCTGCTGGGGGCGGCGGATCGGGCGATCGGTCTTATGGATCGCTTTGCGGGGTGTTTCACGGACCGGCGCAGCGCCGAGCTGATCGAGCACGAGGTGAGGACGCTGGTGGGCCAGCGGGTGTTCGGGATCGCGCTGGGCTACGAGGATCTGATCGACCACGACACGCTGCGCTTTGATCCGGTGATGGCGGTTGTGGCGGGCAAGCTCGCGGCCAGGCGCAAGGATTGCGCGCCGCTGGCCGGCAAGTCGACGCTCAACCGGCTGGAGCTGAGCCGGGCCGCGCCGACGCGCTACCACAAGATCAGCCATGACCCGGCGGCCATCGAGGACCTGTTCGTCGCGCTGTTCCTTGAGGCGCACGACAAGCCGCCCAAGCGGATCATCCTCGACCTCGACGCCACCGACGATCCGGTGCACGGCGAGCAGGAGGGCCGGTTCTTCCATGGCTACTACGGCTGCTACTGCTATCTGCCGCTCTACGTGTTCTGCGGGCGCCACCTGCTGGCGGCGAAGCTGCGGCCGGCCAACATCGACGCCTCGGCCGGCGCCGAGGATGAGGTGGCGCGGATCATCGGCGTCCTCCGCCGCCGTTGGCCCGGGGCGCGGATCATCCTGCGCGCCGATTCGGGCTTTGCCCGCGAGCCCCTCATGGCGTGGTGCGAGGACAACGCGGTGGACTATGTCTTCGGCCTGGCGCGCAACGCCCGGCTGGTCGCCGAGATCGCGGCGGAGCTGGGCGAGGCGGCCCGCCTGAGCGCGGAGAGCGGCGCGCCGGCGCGCCTGTTCAAGGACTTCCGCTACGCCACCCGCAAGAGCTGGAGCCGCCGGCGCCGGGTCGTGGCCAAGGCCGAGCACCTGCCCCAGGGCGCCAATCCGCGCTTCGTGGTCACTTCGCTCAGCTCCGAGGAGTACGCCATGCGCCCGCTCTATGAGCAGCTCTACTGCGCGCGCGGCGAGATGGAGAACCGCATCAAGGAGTGCCAGCTCGACCTCTTCGCCGACCGCACCTCCACGGCCAGCCTGCGCGCCAACCAGTTGCGCCTGTGGTTCGCCTCCATGGCCTACGTGCTGATTTGCGCCCTGCGGCGCATCGGCCTCGCCCATACCAGCCTTGGCGCCGCCACCTGCGGCGCCATCCGCCTCAAGCTCCTCAAGGTCGGCGCCCAGCTCCGCGTCAGCGTGCGCCGCGTCAAGATCGCCATGGCCTCCGGCCATCCCTGGCAGCGCCAATGGGCCCTGGCGCACGCCCGATTAACCGCCGCCGCGGCGTAAGCGGCTCCCGAAACCCGTCCCGTCAACCACAGAGGAACATCGCCAACCCCGCCCAACCGCCAAACGGCGGGCCATCCCTCGCGCCCAGCTTCGACGCCACCCATCCACCCGCGCCAACACCGCGCCGAAGCCCAGAAACCCGACGACTTCCCCCGATCACCAATGCAGGTGTGAGAAATCCGGGCTAGTCCTGGTCGGGCGGCAACCCGAAGATGGATTTCGCGCCTAGGCGCTCTTGCCCGTCTCGTACTTCTTGGTAGCGGCCGCAACGCTGTCGGCCGCGGCGGCGCGGAATTCCGGCTGGCGCGCCGCCGCGTCGTCGTAGCTGGCTTGCCGTCCGGCCAACTGGTCGCGGAAGTGCGGGATGACGTAACGGGCGAATAGTTCGTAGCTGCGCTGCGTGGCGTTCCAATCCGCCCAGTCATGGCACATGAAC
>QKHF01000243.1 GCA_003250135.1 Paracoccaceae bacterium
CCGGAAGAATGCTTTGCGCCCCTACTTCCCCAAGATCGCCTTCCGCCGCGCCAAGCTCTCGGCGGGCCATTGCTTCGTGGTGCTGTAATACGCCTCGAAGGCGGGGACGTCCGGCGGCAGGGCCACCCAAGGAACCTTAGAGCGGGTGTAGATATGCACGTCCGGCCGGATGGCGTGCGGCTGGTCCAGCGTCGAGACCCGCAGGAAGAGCATCACTTGCCGCCGCCCGTAATCGGACCACAGCGCGACCTGGCACTCCGGGCAGCGATAGATGTCGTGCGGATGGCCGCTGTCGGTCGGCACTTGAACCGGCTCGGGCGCCCGGCCGAGCAACTCGACGTTCGAGGTCTCGATCAGCGCGTTGAGCGCGAAGGCCGACCCGGTCTGGCGCTGGCAATCGAGGCAATGGCAGCAATGCACGAACATCGGCTCGGAGCTCAGCCGATAGCGCACCGCGCCGCAGGAACACCCGCCTTCGGCCCCGATCACCGTGGTCTCAACGCTCATCTCATCGTCCTCCATCCGGCGGCGTCCGCACGCTCTTGAACCCGCCCTCGCTCCAGGTGATCGCCTCATAGCAGCGGCGCAGGTTGGTGCCGCCGCATTCCGACCCGTGCAGGGCCAGAAGAATGATCGTGTCCCCCGCCCACTCGACCGCCTTCCAGCCCTTGGCGAGGCGGGAGTAGACCTGATCGCCCACCACCAGATGCGTCATGCAGCCGCCGGTCCCGCAATAGAGCGACGCGGCGGTGGAGCACTCAAACCGGCTTTCCATCACCACCTTGTCAGGCGCGCCGTCGCCGTCGAGGTCGACCTCGGTGATCGCCCCCTCCTCCAGGCTGAACTCGCCATTGTCGAAGAACGTGCAGGATTCGCGCCCGGTCTCGAGAATCTCGTCGACGCTGTGATACTCCAGCACATCCGCCCGCGCGGCGAAGCCGGTCAGGATCAGGGCGGCGCAAAACAGGGCGAGGCGCATGGCGGACTCCGTTGCGAGCGTGGTTCCGCCGGAACATAGCGCGGTTTTGCGCCGGCGCCTCTCCTGCTTGCGGTTGACGCGCGTTCCGGTATCCTTAAAGAACGTCGCGGCGCTTGGGGGTTCGTTCCCTCTGGCGCCGCGATACATTGAGAAGCCAGACGGCGGGTGCGACCCGCCGGGCGCAACAACGGAGAGAGACCATAGCTCGCAGACCGCACCGCGCGCCGCCGACCCCGGAAGCTACGGGACCGCGCGCAAACCGGGCCATCCGGGTACCGGAGATTCGCCTGATCGACCACGAAGGGGAAAACCGCGGCGTCATGGACCCGCGCGACGCCATCCGGATGGCTGAGGAAGTCGGCCTGGACCTTGTGGAGATTTCGCCGGGCGCCACCCCGCCGGTCTGCAAGATCATGGATCTCGGCAAATACAAATACGAACAGCAGAAGCGCGCCGCCGAGGCCCGCAAGAAGCAGAAGATCATCGAGATCAAGGAGGTCAAGTTCCGCCCGAACATCGACACGCATGACTATGACGTGAAGATGCGGAGCGTGGCCAAGTTCCTGGAGGAAGGCGACAAGGTGAAGGTCACCCTGCGCTTTCGCGGCCGGGAGATGGCGCATCTGGAACTGGGCCGTGAGCTTCTGGAGCGCATCTCCGAAGACTCCAAGGATTTGGGCAAGGTCGAATCCATGCCCAAGATGGAAGGCCGCCAGATGATCATGGTGATCGGCCCGCTGAAAAGCTGACCGCCGCTTCCGCCACCTGAAATCGCAGCGCCGGCTCGTTGGCCGGCGCATGACAGGCCCGAATTCAGCGGCTAGAAGGAACGCGCGCCCGATTTGGCGCCTATCCGGAAAGGCCGTCTGACATGCCCGTGCCGCGTCCGCGCGCGCTCCCCCTCTCGCAGGAGGCTTCCGGCGTCGCGCTCGCCCTTGTGGCGGTGGCGCTCTTCGCCTCAATGGACGCGATGAGCAAGGGCCTCAGCCAGCGCTACGATCCGTTCATGGTCACCTGGGCGCGCTACCTGAGCCAGGCTGTTCTGGTGGTGCTGATCCTCTCGCCCCGCATCCGGACCCTCGGGCGCACGCGCTATCCGCTGATCCAGCTGGTGCGCTCGGCCCTGATCTTCGGCGCGACGCTCTGCTTCTTCGTCGCCGTCGCCCACGTGCCGCTGGCCAACGCGACCGCCGTGTTCGAGGTCGCCCCGCTGATGATCACGGCGCTGGCCGCGCTGATCCTGAAAGAGCAGGTCGGGCCGCGCCGCTGGGCGGGGGTGGCTGCCGGGTTCGTCGGCGCGATGATCGTCATCCGGCCCGGCCTCTCGGTGTTCCAGCCCATGGCGGTTTTGCCCATGCTGGCGGCCTTCTGCTACGCCCTGCACGCCATCGCCACCCGGTTTCTGGGCCGGGACGAAAACCCGTGGACGACCTTCCTCTACAGCGGCGCCATCGGCGCGATCTGCGCCAGCTTTCTGGTCCCGTTCCACTGGTCGACGCCGACGATTGAGGACGCGCTGCTGATGACGCTCTGCGGCGCGGTGGGCGGGACAGGTCAGCTGTTGCTGATTCTGGCCTTCGCGCGGGCGAGCGCCGCCACGCTGGCGCCGACCACCTATTTCGGGCTGCTCATGGCGACCATGTGGGGCTACGTGTTCTTCGGCGACGCGCCGGATCTCTGGACCGTGCTGGGCGCAGCCGTGATCGTCGGCTCGGGCCTATATGTCTGGTGGCGTGATCAGACCCGGCCCCCGGCGCGATCCCCCGGACCGCTGCCATGAACGGCGCGTCCGGTGCGCTCTTCGGCCCGCGGCTCGCGCTGCAACTGAGCGCGCTTGCGAAGCTTTCGGCGCCGGTGATGCTGTCGCGCGCGGGCATCCTGACCATGGCCATCGTCGATATCGCCATGGTGGGGCGCTATTCGACGACTGAGCTAGCCTACGCGTCGCTCGGCGTCGCGCTGTTCGTGCCGATCATGGTCACCGGCATCGGCCTGCAAATCGGGCTGGTCGCCATCGTCGCGCGCGAGTTCGGCGCCGGGCGGCTGATCGAGACGGGCCGCGCCTGGCGCCGCGCCCTGCCCTGGGCGGTGATGGTGGGCGCCGCCGGATTCGCGCTCTGCTGGATGGGCGAGACCTGGCTCTTGTTGTTCGGGCAGGAACCGGAGCTTGCAGCGGGCGCCGGCGCCGTGGCCCGCGCCATCGCGCTGGGCGTGCCGATGCAGGTGCTGTACGTCGTGTGCAGCTTCTATCTGGAGGGCACGCAGCGCCCGATGCCCGTGCTGGTCGTCATGGCCGCGGCCAACCTGTTGAATGTCGGCCTCAACTACCTGCTGATCTGGGGCCATTTGGGCCTCCCCGAGCTTGGCGCGGTCGGCTCCGCCATCGCCACCTCGGCGGTGCGGAGCTTCATGTTCGCGGCGCTGTTCCTCTACATCGTCACGCGGCGCGACGCGCATGATTTCGGCGTGCGGCCGCGCTGGCGCGGCCTCTGGGGGCCGGGCGGCTGGGCGGCGGGGGCGGAGATGCGCCGCCTCGGCCTTGCGGCGGGCGTCGCGACCCTGTTCGAAAGCGCCGCCTTCGGCGCGGTGTCGCAATTCGCCGGATATCTGGGCGTCGAGGCGTTGGCGGCCTACTCCATCGCCCACAACGTCAACGCCACCGTGTTCATGGCCGCGCTGGGATTGGCGGTCGGCACCGGCGTGCTGGTCGGGGCCGCATGGGGACGGGGCGCGCTGGCCGACGCCCGGTTCGCGGGCTGGACCGGGATCGGCGCCGTGCTGGCGGTGATGGCCGTGATCAGCGCCGTGCTGATGCTGTTTCCCGCCTCGGTCGCCTGGCTCTACACCGGCGACGACGCCCTGATCGGCGTCACCGCCCCGCTGGTCGCTCTGGTCGGTCTGGTCGTCCTCGCAGACGGGGTCCAGGTCGTCGCGGGCCAGGCGGTGCGCGCGCTAGGCGACGCCTGGACGGCCACCGCGCTCTACTTCCTCGCCTTCATCGGCGTCATGACGCCGCTCGCCTATCTTCTGGGCATCGAATTCGGCTACGGTGCCAAGGGCTTGATGGCGGCGACTTTCGTCGGCTGCGCGCTGTCGGCAGTCCTGCAGGCGGCGCGCTTCACTCGGGTCGTCGCCATGCGCGAGAAAGAGGCCGGGGCGGCCGTTGTCGCCCCCCTTGGCGAGTGTTGAGGAGACGGGATCGCGATGGCGGATGAGGACGGGCCCAAGCGCTCGCTCGGCGAGCGCGCGCTGGCCGCGGTGGAGAAGGCCGCGACCATCCTGCTGCCCAAGCTGCTGTCGCCCGTGCCCACGGACAGCCTGATCCGCTTCGGCGGCTGGCTGGGGCGGCGACTGCCGAACCTCTCCGCAAAGAAGCGCATCGAGGACAATCTGGACTTGGTGCGCCCCGACATGCCGCGCGAGCAGCGTGACGCGGTGATCCGCGACGTCGGCGACAACTTCACCCGCGTGCTGATCGAGTATCAGCGCATGAAGGATGTGGTCGCGCGCGCGGACCGGCGCACGGTCTCGAGCGGCGCCGAGGTGGTGCAGGCGGCCATAGAGGGCGGCAAGGGCGCGATCTTCCTGACCGCCCATTACGGCAACTGGGAGATTTGCCGTCTCGCCGCCCGCGATCTGGGGATGGAGACCGGCATCCTCTACCGCGCCTTCAACAACGACCTCTTCGACGAGATCAGCTTCGAACTGATCCGCATGTGCGGCGAGCCGGTGCTGCACAAGGGCCGCCGCGGCATGGCGCAGCTGGTGCGCCACGTGATGGCGGGCGGCGCGATCACCGTGCTGATCGACCAGCGCAACACCGGCGCGCCGATGATCCCCTTCATGGGCGAGCCGACCGAGACCGCCACCGCCCTGGCCGAACTGGCGGTCCGCACCGGCGCGCCGATGATCCCCGTGCGCGCGCGGCGGCTGGAGGACGGGCTCAGCTTCGATGTGAAATTCGAAGAGCCGATCCCGCCCGGCGACCCAGTCGAGATGATGGCCGAGATGAACCGGCGCATCGAAGGCTGGATCGACGAGGACCCCGGCCAGTGGTTCTGGCTGCACCGCCGCTGGAAGAACCGCCAACGCGAACTCGCCGCGGAGGCGGCAGGGGACTGATCCGGCCTAGCGACGATACTCCGCCGCGCCGAGGATCGGACCCGCCTTACCCTCCTGAACAAGAACGACGGCGCCCGCGGCGCCTTCCGGCATCGGCGCGTCGTAATTCGTGGCCTCGCCACGCCATTCGCCCATTTTCACCCAGGACGTGACCACGTTGTAATAGGTGATGGTCCGGCCCGCATTCTCGCCGCGCTGGATCGCGACTGTCTGCGGCTCCGCATAGGTGACCATCCATACCGCGGCGGGCTTGCTGGGCGCGGCTTGGTCCTCATTCGGCGCGACCCGGGCGATCATCCGGCCGTTCAAGTCATCGAAACCCACATGCGCCGGGTTCGGCGTCGCTTGCGCGGCGCGGATCGCCTTCTGAATCTCGTCCTCGCGGTTGCCCACCACGTCGGTCGCGCCGTCGATCATGATCTGCGGGGTATAGATCGCCCGCGTTCCGAGCGAGGCGCGATAGGCCTTCTGACGCTTCACATGCCCGGGCAGGGCGAAGGAATCCCGCCAGCCGAGATAGTCCCAGTAGTCCACATGCAGCGCCAAGGCGATCACGCCGTCGCTGTTGGCCAGCTCTCCCAGAATCGCATCCGCTGGCGGGCAGGAGTTGCAGCCCTGGCTGGTGAAAAGCTCCACCACCACGGGGCCGTCGTCGGCCGTCGCGGGCGCGGCGGACAGCGCCGCCGCAACGGCGAATGCGGCCAAAGCTAAGCGAAGCGCTCGGATATGACGGGCGATGCGAATCTCGGCCTCCACGGCCTGTCTCTGTCTGCTACGTCAAAACATAGGCCGCGCCCCGCTGAAGCGCGAGTCACGGGTTGGCGAGCAACCGTTGAGCCGCCGCGCGCTTAGCGGTCTTGATAGGCGGCGTCGAAGAACGCCCGCTCCAGCGCGACTGCGCGCGCGAAGGCGGCGCCGGCGCGGTCGCGCCCCTCGAAACCCGCCGCCTCCCACGCCTTATCCAGCTGGCCGCGTAGATAGGCGACAACGCCTTCGAAGCCCTCGCCTGCGTGCAGGTCGATCCACTCGGCGAAATAGAACGGAAGATCAGAGCGCGGAGGCGCAAAGGGCGTCGCCCATGTCAGGTACGACCATTCGGCCACGGTCAGCACGGCGACCATCTGGGCGTATTCGCCCGAGAACGCGGCGTCATCCATCAGCGCGCGAAAGCCTTTCGTCGCCGGTGCGAGGTCGGGGTTCACCCGGTCCGTCTCGGCCACGCCCAACGCCTCGAAGCTGCGCTGGAAGTAGGTGTTCTCCGGCCCGGTGATCACGCCAAGAAACTGCGCCAGAGGAATCCGGTCCTCCAGCGTCGGCGCGTGGGCGATGGCGCTGGCGGCGAGCCGGACGAACCCGTCGATGAAGCTGTAATCCTGCGCCAGATACCAGGCCATCTTGGTCGTCGGCAGCGTTCCGGCGGCGAGCTCGGCGCAGAACGGGTGGCGGGTCGCGGCCTCCCAATCCTCGGCGGAACGCGCCCTCAGCATCTCGCTGGGGGTCTTGGCGGTGATCTGAGCGTCCATCTTCGCGTCATTCCTTCGCTAAAGTCGCGGACTGCTATGGCCCTGCGGCGAACCGGCCGCAACCCTGATCATCGTCGCGGCGCGCTTCTCTCTCGGCCCCAAGGCCGCTATGGAGAGGGGGATGCGGATCTGGGCGGAAAATCTGGGATGCCGGCGCGGCGGGCGGCGCGTCTATCGCGGCGTGAGCCTCGCGGTGGAGGCCGGGCGCGCGACCCAGTTGCGCGGGCCGAACGGCGCGGGCAAATCCACCCTCTTGCGCCAGTTCGCCGGGTTGCTGCCGGTGACCGAGGGCGACGCCGGAATCGGCGAGGTCTCGCTGGCCCGCGACGCGGCGGAGGCCCGCCTGCACATCGCCTATGCGGGCCATCTGGACGCGATCAAGCCCGCGCTCGGCGTGCGCGCGAACCTCGTGTTCTGGGCCGGATTGCTGGGCTCGGGGAACGACGCTCGGGTCGACGCCGCCATTGCGCGGCTGGGGCTGGAGGCGGTCGCCGACGCCCCCGCCGCCTATTGTTCGGCCGGACAGAAGCGCCGGCTCGGCCTCGCCCGGCTTCTGGTGGCGGATCGCCCGGTCTGGCTGCTGGACGAGCCCACCGTCTCGCTCGACGCCGCCGCGACCGCGGTCGTGGCGGAGATGATCGCGGAGCATTGCGCGGGCGGCGGATCGGCGCTGATCGCGACCCATATCGACCTCGGCCTCAGCGACATGGAGACGTTCGAGATGCCGGGCCGCGAGCCGGCGCCCGCGCCCGAAGCCTCGCAACATGACGAGGACGATCCGTTCCTCGCCGGAGCGTGGGGCTGATCATGGGGGCCTTCTCCGCGCTTCTCAAACGCGACCTCGCGCTGGCGATCCGGCTGGGCGGCGGCGGCGCGACCGCGCTCGCCTTCTTCACGCTAGCGGTGCTGATGATCCCGTTCGGCGTCGGCGCCGAACTGCCCGTCCTTGCGCGCATCGCGGGAGGCGTTCTCTGGGTGGCGGCGCTGCTCGCCTGCCTGCTGTCGCTCGACCGGGTGTTCCAGGCCGATTTCGAGGACGGCTCGCTGGACCAGCTGCTGACCTCGGGCCTGCCCGCCGAGCTGACGGTCGCCGCGAAGGCCATCGCCCACTGGCTGACCACCGGCCTGCCCATCGTGGTGGCGGCCCCGATCCTCGGCCTGATGCTGGCGATCCCCGAGGCGGCGATCCAGCCCCTGATCCTGTCCCTGCTGGCAGGCACCCCGGCGCTCAGCTTCATCGGCGCGGTCGGCGCGGCGCTGACGGTGGGCGTGCGCCGCGGCGGCCTCCTCCTCTCGATCCTCGTGCTGCCGCTTTACGTGCCCACCCTGATCTTCGGCGCCCGCGTGGTGGAGGCCGCCGCGGCGAGCCGACTCGCACGGCCTTCCTGTTCCTCGCCGCCGTCACCCTCTTCACCTTCGCCATCTGCCCGGTCGCCGCGGCCTGGGCGCTGCGGGTGAATGCGCGATGAAGCCGCCGGCGCTGCGTGACTACCGAACTGGCGGGCTGTCCGCCTATTGCGCGGATCACGCGGATGCGGCGCGCGACCTGATGGACGCTGTGCTGCGCGGGCTGCCCGCCGGGCTTGGCCGCGTCGCCTCGCCGTTCCTGCCGCTCGCCGACCGCATTTCGGACCGCTGGCTCGCCCGCGCCGACGATCCTTACCGGGCTGAGATCGCGGCCAATCGCGCTGCGCTGGGGCGGTCGGGCGTCTTCGCCTTCAATCTCAGCTATGAGTGGGGGTGCACCTCGGCGGCGCTGCCTGGCGCTGGCGCGCCGCAGCTGATGCGCGTGCTGGACTGGCCCTTCGAGGGCATTGGCGCGCGGGTCGAGCTGGTGCGCCTGTCCGGTCCCGCCGGAGAATGGGCGGCCGCGACATGGCCCGGCGTGTCCGGCGTCTTGCAGGCGGTCGCGCCGGGGCGGTTCGCGGCGGCGCTCAACCAGGCGCCCGAGCGGCGCTCGAGCCTGGGCCGCGCCGCGGCTTGGACCCAAGGCAGGGCCAGGGTTCTGCGATCGCGCGGCTGGGCTCCGGCGCACCTGCTGCGCCACGTGGTCGAAACCGCCCCCACCTTCGCGAAAGCCCGCGCCCGCCTGCGCGACGAGCCGGTCTGCGCGCCCGTCATCTACACCCTGTCGGGAACCCGGCCCCACGAGGTCTGCGTCATTGAACGGCTGGAGGCGCAGGCGGCGACGCATGAGCCGCGCAACGGCGAAGGCGCGGCAGCGGCCAACCATTTTCGGCATCTTGACGCCCCGGGTCGCTGGCGGCCGCGGGGTATGCTCAGCGAGCAGCGGGCGGCGGAGGCCGACGCGCTGACCAAGGCGATGCAGCCGGACGGCCTGAGGCCGCCCGTGCTTAACACGCTCACCCGGTTGGCCATGACCATGAGCGCCGACGGAGACGTCGCGCTCTGCGGATATGAAAACGGGCGGCCGGCGACCGGCGTGCTGCGGGTCAGGCTCTAGGCGCCATGGTCGCTCTTGCCCCCCTGTCGCCCGAGCGATAGATCACCCCCATGTCGATCTGGAAATACGCCAACCCTGCGGAGTTCATGCGGGTCTCGGGCGCGGCCCTGCCCTGGGTCGCGGGTCTGGCGATAGCATTGATGGCGCTTGGGGTGGGCTGGTCGCTGTTCTTCACGCCCGAGGATTACCAGCAGGGCCAGACGGTGAAGATTCTCTTCATCCATGTCCCTGCAGCCATCCAGGCGATCAACGGCTACCTGGTGATGGTTGTCGCCAGCCTGATCGGACTCATTCGCCGCCACCACGTCTCCTTCCTCGTCGCCAAGGCGGCCGCGCCCATCGGCGCCGGGTTCACCCTGCTGGGCCTTTTCACCGGGGCTGTCTGGGGCGAGCCGATGTGGGGAACCTGGTGGGTCTGGGACGCGCGGCTGACCAGCTTCCTGATCCTGTTCTTCTTCTATCTCGGCTACATGGCGCTCTGGGCGGCGATCGACGATCCGGAGAAGGCGGCCGACCTTTCCGCCGTGCTCTGCCTCGTCGGCGGGGTGTTCGCGATCCTGTCGCGCTACGCCGTGCAGTTCTGGGCGACGCTGCATCAGGGCACCAGCATCTCGCTGTCGGGTAACCAGAAGCTGACGCCCGAGTTCCTCTACCCTCTGGTGGTGATGCTGCTGGCCTTCTTGCTCACCTTCCTCGCGCTTCTCATCGTGCGCACGCGGACCGAGATCCGCCTGCGCCGCGCCCGCGCGATCCGACTGTCGACGGCGGAGATGTGACGGGCATGGCCGAGTTCCTGCATATGGGCGGCTATGCGCCTTACGTCTGGTCGGCTTACGGCGCCTTCGCGCTGATCGTGGGCGGGCTGACGCTGGCCAGCCTGCGCGCCAGCGCCCGCGCCAAACGCGAGTTGAAAGACCTTGAGGCGCGCCAGAGCCGCGCCCGCCGCAAACCCGCGACGGAGTCGCCATGACCGCCGAGATCAAGCAGCCCGACCAGCCGGAACAGACCGCGCGCAAGGGCGGCTTCCGCCTGTGGATGCTGATCCCCGTCCTCTGTTTCATCGCCATTGGCGCGTTGTTCGTCGCCGGGCTGGGGCGGGACGACGCGCAGGTCCTGCCCTCGGCCCTGATCGACAAGCCCGCCCCGACCTTCGAACTGCCGCCGCTGAGAGAGGGGGAGTCTGGCCTCTCCACCGCCGACCTGAAGAAAGGCGAGGTGACGGTGGTCAACGTCTGGGCCAGCTGGTGCGTGCCCTGCCGCGTCGAGCACCCGAAGCTGACCGAACTAGCGGCGACCGGCGTCACCGTCCACGGCCTGAACTATCGCGACAGCCGGGAGAACGCCCTCTCGTTCCTCAACGATCTGGGCGACCCGTTCACGTTGATCGGCTTCGACGAGAATGGCCGGCAGGGCATCGAATGGGGCGTCTATGGCGTGCCCGAGACCTTCGTCGTCACCGGTGACGGCCGCATCGTCTACAAGCATGTCGGACCGATCCAGAACGACGACCTGGAGACGAAGGTCCTGCCGGCGATCGAAAAGGCGAAGGCGGGCGGCTGATCAGCCGCCGTGTTTGGCGAGGAAGGCCGAGACCTCCTCGAAGAACTGGTCGAACTCGGGCGTCCCCTCCAGAAGGGCATGATTGCTGCCCGGCAACTCGACGAGAGTGGCGTCCGGGATCAGTCGCGCGGCCAGCAGCGCCTCGTCTCGGGGCGCCACGCGTTCGCCTGCGCAATGCAGGATCAGCGTGGGGACGCGCACCTGAGGCGCCAGATCGGTGGCGTCCACCTCCGCGTTCATGCGCCAGAGCCGGAGCGCCATTTCGGGGCTCGTCGCAATCCGCTGCAACTCGTCGAAACTTTCACCGACCTCGGGCGGCGCGTCCGGC
>QKHF01000087.1 GCA_003250135.1 Paracoccaceae bacterium
AGGCTATCGGACCGATCTTTGCGAGGGCTGGCGATCCGCGACCAGACCGGCTAAGCAGCCTCCATGCCCAGATACAAGCTGACAGTCGAATATCACGGCGGCCCGTTCGCGGGCTGGCAGCGCCAGAAAGGCGCCCACTCGGTGCAACAGGCGCTGGAGGAGGCGCTGCGCGCGTTGGAGCCGGACATGCCCTCGATCGCCGCCGCCGGGCGGACGGACGCGGGCGTGCATGCGCTGGGGCAGGTCGCGCATTGCGACCTGACGCGGTCATGGGACCCGTTCCGCCTGATGGAGGCGGTCAACCACCATATCCGGCCGAACCCGGTCTCCATCGTGGCGGCGGAAGAGGTCGGCGAGGATTTCCACGCCCGGTTCAGCGCCGTCGAGCGGCGCTACATGTACCGCATCGTCGTGCGCCGGGCGCCTCTGACGCTGGAGAAGGGGCTGGTCTGGAAAGTGGGTTGGGACCTTGATGCGGCCGCCATGCGCGAGGGCGCGGCGCATCTGGTCGGCCATCACGATTTCACCACCTTCCGCGCGGCGCAATGCCAGTCGGACAGCCCGGTGAAGACCATCGACGAGATCAGGGTTGAGGAGACGGCTTCGCCCCTCGGGCCGGAGGTCCAGCTTCATGTCCGCGCCCGCAGCTTCCTGCACAATCAGGTGAGGAGTTTCGCGGGAACGCTGGAGCGGGTCGGCGCCGGCAAGTGGGCGTCCGGCGACGTCAAGTCGGCGCTGGAGGCGAAGGACCGCGCCGCCTGCGGCCCGGTCGCCCCTCCGCAGGGGCTGTATCTGGTGGGGGTCGGGTATCCGGAGTAAGGCGCGCGCCTCACCCCGGCGCCTCGACCACTTCGTAAACCACGGCCGAGCCGGACAGGAATGGCTCGAACCAGGCCTCGGCGAACAGGAAGTAATCCCGCCCGCCCAGGGTCGCCCGCTGCGCGCCCTCGGGAAGGTCCTCGACCACGGCCCCGATCGGCGCCTCGACCACGCGGAACTCCGCCTCGCCGCTTTCGCCCACCACGGCCTCGTAGAACACGCCATCGGCGTAGCCGTATTGCACGCCATCCACCTCCACCGGAACCACATGGCCGGGCGCGTGCTCGACCGTGGCGCCCGTGGGCGGCTCGACCGTCACGTATTCAGACCCCTGGGGCTGATAGTAGGCGCCGTTCGAGTAGTAGTAGGTGTCGCCCTCGACCACGACCGTCTCGTGCCGGTCCGGCAGCGAGGCGATGGTCACGCCGATGGCGAGGCCCCAGAAAAGGCCCCAGCCGAAATCGTTGTCGTCATCATCCCACCAATTGTCGTGGTAATAGTGGTGGTGATGGCCCCAATATCGGTTGTCGGAAATGTCGTTGGCGATCTCGCGGCGCGTCTCCTGCCGGTCTCTCGCCCGCTCTGTGCGGTTCTCCTGACGAATTTCCGTGCGGTCGGTGCGCCCGTCCTGGCGGTCCTTGTTGCGCTCGGTGCGCCCGTCCTGCCGGTCGCCGCGGTTGTCGGCTCGATCTCCCTGCCGGTCGCCGACCCGGTCTTGACGCTCACCTTGGCGGTCGCCCGCGCGATCCCTGACGCCGCCGCCATCGCGATCGCCGAGCCCCCCCGCGACCGCTGCGCCCGCGCCCGCTCCGGCCAACGCCCCAGCGCCCGCCGCGGGACGTGAGGTTTTAGGCCGTTCCGCAGGACGCGTCGTCGGACGGCTCGCCTGCCGAACGCCGGCCTTGGCCCCGCCCGAGTCGCCGCGGAACGCCTGCGGGCGCGCCTTCGCGCCGCCGCCGCTCGCCCGGGCCTTCTGAGCGCCGCCTCCGCCGCCGCCAGCGCGGGCCTTGCCTCCGCCCCCGCCTCCGCCGCCGAACTTCTTGTGGGCGCCGCCTCCGCCGCCCTTGCCTTCAAACCGGCCCGCCTGCGCGTAATCCACCGTGACCAAGGAGGTGGAGGACAACAGCGCGACCGCCATCGCGACGCTGCGTATGATCTTTGAATGAAGCCTCATCGCGCCCTCCTATTGCTCACGCTTCGACACGATGAATTCGGCCCGCACCGAGTCGGGTTCGAACTCCGCTTCGAAGGTTTCGTCGGGCAACTCCGCTTCCAGATCCCAGTCGCTGAACAGGATGGTCTGCTGCGGCAGGTCGGGATCGTCCTTGCGCACCACCACCAGTTTCAGGGGCAGCGGCGCGCCCTCCGCGTCGATCCAGATTTGCCAGTCGACGCGCGGCCCGCGGACAAAGATGTGGTGCGCCGTCGTCTCGCCCAGAACCCGCGTCCCGAGATAGGTGCGCTGCGACGCGTCCGCGGCCTCGTCGCGGTAGGCGGACTCAGAGATCAGCTCCGCCAGCGGCAGGATCAGATCGTATTTTTGCTGCAGGATATCGGCGGTCTCGCCGATGGTCTCGCCCGCGAAGAGCGACGAGTGCACATGCTTGTTGTGATTCTGGATCGAGAAGGTCGAGCCGTCGTACCACATCTCGAGCGCCGTCAGGTCGTCGCCATAGGAGACGTAGAACCTGTTCGGGCGGCGCACCGCCACGTCCATCTCGCCGCCGATCTGGATCTTGCCGCCCTTCGCCAGCGGCATGTCGTACAGCTTGTTCGCATGGAAGGTGAAGCTCTGCGTCGCGTCCAGCAGGTCGCTGGTTTCCTGCAGGATCGCGCTCGCGCTCAGCTTCTGCGCGTCCTGCGCCCCGGCGTCCGTCGCGGCGAGCGCCAGGATCGCGGCGGCGGCCAGAATGCGGCCCGGACTAAGCCGGGCGAGAGATAGCGGCATTATGCGTTGGATCACGTCGTCCTCCCTGACTGAAGGCGGTTGAGCGATCTTCGCCGCTTCAACCTTTGCGCAACCCTAAGCCAGTTCGGAGAAAATTTTAAGACGCGAATGCGTCGCCGCGCCGCCGCCGGTCGTTATCGGCTTCAGCCCTTCTGCGTCAGCATCGCCCAGTTCTTGTAGAAGACGCGATTGACGCCCGAAAGCAGCGCATTGGCGATGCGCACGCAAACATTCTGGAATCGGGTCAGCGCGCTCGGCCGCAACACATCGACGAAGACGCAGAATCGTTCGCCGTCCTCATCGTTCACCGAGCGGTGCTGGATCGTATCGTCGAAAATGAACAGCGGGTCGTCGTGCCAGAAATGCTTCTCGCCATTCACCTCGATGAAAATGTTCTCCGTCTCCCTCGGGGACAGGTTGTACAGCAAGCGGATCGTCAGGCGCAGCGGACCGAAATGCAGCGAGGTCTTCTCCTTGCTGTTGAACACCGACACGCCGATGGTCTTGACGTACCGGTAATCGGCGTTGAACTCGGGCACCGCGCCGTCGACGTCCTTGCCGTACCACTTGTAGAACAGCATCCCGCGTTTCTTGCCGGCCATTCTGTGACGAAGGTCGGCGAGGATCTCTTCGCGTCTGGTTTTGAATATCTCCAGAACGCCGTCGATTTCCGCGCGCTCCTCCTCCGGAAAATCCTCCAGCCGCAGACGGTACGGGCGCGAGTAACTGACCAGGTCGAAAAGAATGTTCAGCGGCGCCAGCAGCCAGGTCAGAATGCCGTTTCCGGCGAAATATCTCGACAGCAGCTCGAGGTCCCAGCGCTTGTGGCGGGACACGTCGACCAGCCCAGCGACGACGAACACGGCGACCAGCACCGGCGCGAAATAGGCCAGCACCGCCACGGGGACGCCGACCCGCAACAGGCGTTTCTGAGGTTTGGTCAACATTTCGGGCCTCTCGGGTCTCTTGCGATGGCGCTTTTGATGCGGACGACACTGGCGCGGCTTCTAGTTCAAAGTCGTGTCGGGTCCAATATGGAGTTTCAAGTCACCGGACCGGCTGCAACCTCACACGTCCGGCGGAGTCCAGTCGGCCGGCGCATCCCGGCGCTTCAGGCGCAGCGCCAGCCCGATGGCGACGCCGACGCCGATGGCCACCGTCAGGTCCGCGACCACCGTCAGCACCGCGGTCAGCGCCAGCAGGTTCCGGTCCGAGGGCCGCATCTGAAGATGATGACGCCATTTGTGCGGCTCGCTCATGTTCCAGGCGGTCAGGATCAACAGCGCCGCCAGCGCCGGCATCGCCAACTGGCCGGCGAGCGGTGCGGCGAGCATCATCAGCGCCAGCACCGTCAGGGCGTGCACGATCCCCGCGACCGGAGTCTTGCCGCCCGCCCGCACGTTGGTCGCGGTTCGGGCGATGGCGCCGGTGGCGGGCAGGCCGCCGAACAGGGCCGAGCCGATATTGGCCGCGCCCTGCGCCAGCACCTCGGCGTTGGGGCGATGGGCGCCGCCGATCATCCGGTCCGCGACCATGGCCGAGAGCAGCGACTCGACCGCCGCCAGAAAGGCGATCACGAAAGCCGAGGGCAGCACTTCCACGACCCGGTCGAAGGAGAACGTCGGCAAGGCGGGCAAGGGCAGGCTGTCCGGCAGGGCGCCATAGCGCGAGACGATGGTATCGACAGGAGCGGCCCAGAGCGCGACTGCGCCCGAGACGACGGCGAGCGCGACGATCACGCCCGGTAAGCGCGGCGCCAGCTTGCGCAAAAGCACGATCATCACCAGCGCCGCCACGCCGACGCCCAGCGCGGCCGGGTTGAGCGACTCCCGCGCGCCCCAAAGCGCGGCAATCTTGGCGAAGAAATCGGCCGGGACCGCCTCCAGCGACAGGCCGAGAAAATCCTTCAGCTGGCTGGCGGCGATGATCACGGCGATGCCGATGGTGAAGCCGTCGACCACCGCCTCGGGCACATAGCTGATCAGCCGGCCCATGCGGAAATAGGCGGCGATCAGCAGCATCACGCCCGCCATCAGCGTCGCCAGCACCAGCCCGTCATAGCCATGCTCGGCGATCACGCCATAGACCACCACGATGAACGCGCCGGTGGGGCCGCCGATCTGCACCCGGCTGCCGCCCAGCGCCGAGATCAGGAATCCGGCGACGACCGCCGTGACCAGACCGGCGGCGGGATCGGCGCCCGAGGCGATGGCGATGGCGATGCTGAGGGGCAGCGCGACCAGCGCGACCGTGACCCCCGCCATCAGGTCCGCCGCAAATTCTTGCAGCGTGTAGGTCTTGATCGTGGTCAGGATCTTGGGCTGTCGCACCGGAAGGGTCCGTGGAGTGGCGGAGTCGCAATACGTCCACGCACTGTAGCCTCTCGTCCCCGCGAACGCCACGTGTTGCGGCGCAGCATTCCAGCATGCGGCGCGACGCGCCCTAAACCCCCATGTTCACGCCGCCGACGCGCCAGACCTCGCCGTCCTCGGTCTCGATCCGGTCCAGCCGGGTCAGCGACAGGGGCGCGATCTCGAAGCTGAGCGCGCGTTCGGGCGGCAGGTCCAGCGCATGGGCGAGCGCGGCGCGGATCGAGCCGGCATGCGCCACCACCGCCAGATCGCCTGACCGGACCGAGCCATTGAGGCGCCCGATGGTCTCGCCCACCCGCTTGCAGAGCGTCGCGAAACTCTCGCCGCCGGGCGGCTTGGCGTTGGCGGGGTCCTCCCAGAAGGCGGCGGCCTGATCGGCGTTCTTCCCGGCGATCTCGTCGTGGCTCAGCCCTTCCCAATGGCCGAAGAACTGCTCGCGAAAGGCGCGCTCCGAAGGGCCGCGCAGGCGCTTTCCGGTCAAGCGGTCAGCCGTCGCCGAGGCGCGCGCGAGGTCGGACGAGATCACCGTCGCCCCCGCAGGCAGCGCGTCGCGCATACGCATCAGCCCGACCACATCGGAGAGATCCGCGGGCGCGTCGGTCCAGCCGGTCAGGCCTTCAGTACGGCAGGGCGCATGGCGCACCCACCACCAGCGAACGATGCGAGGCTCGGTCATATCCCCTCCGGAGGGCGTCCCTTCAGCGTCATCGGCAGGCCCGCCGCGACGAAGGCCACGTAATCGCAATATTGGGCGATTTTCTGGTTGAGCGCGCCTTGGGCGTCGCGGAACTCCCGGCCGAGCGCGTTGTCGGGAACAAGCCCCAGCCCGACCTCGTTCGAGACCATGATCACGGGAGCGCCCGACCCCGACAGAACCTCGGCCAGCGCGTCGGCCGCAGCAGTCCAATCTCGTTCGGCGAGCATCAGATTGCTCAGCCAGAGCGTCAGGCAATCGACCAGCACCACCGAGGCGTCGGTTCGCGCGCGCCCCAGCGCTTCGGGCAGGTCCAGCGGCGCTTCGACCGTGCGCCAGCCGGTCCCGCGCTGGGCGAGATGGGCCTCAATTCGCGCCTGCATTTCGGCGTCGCCGGCCTCGGCGGTCGCCAGATAGACGCGCGCTGAGTCCTCTTCCGCGCAGCGTCCCGCCAGACGCTCCGCAAACGCGCTTTTGCCGGAGCGCGCGCCGCCGAGAATTAGTGTCCGATCTGGAAACAAACTGTAGATACTCGAATATGTGAATTGTTTTTACCGAGCGGCTGATCCGCCGCCTGTATGGTTGCGTATATTATACAAAGCCCCGGCGGAAGACCGGGCGATCAGATTTGCGCCAATGGGAGAGATTGGATTATGGGCTCGCAATTTCCGCCATCTCCTCAACCCAATCGCACGGTGGTGCGATCGGCGATGAAAGCCGAACTTCTGGACGCCGAGACCGAGCAGGAGCTTGCGCGCGCCTGGCGCGACGAAGGCGATGAAGAGGCGCTGCACCGGCTGGTGACCGCCTACATGCGCCTCGCCATCTCCATGGCTGGCAAGTACCGGCGCTACGGCGCATCGATGAACGACCTCATCCAGGAGGCGGGCGTCGGCCTGATGAAGGCCGCCTCGAAATTCGATCCCGATCGCGGCGTGCGCTTCTCCACCTACGCCGTCTGGTGGATCAAGGCGTCGATTCAGGATCACGTGATGCGCAACTGGTCGCTGGTGCGCACCGGCTCCACCTCCTCGCAGAAATCGCTGTTCTTCAACATGCGCCGGGTCCGCGCCAAGCTCGAGCGCGAGATGGGCCTCGACCCGTCCGGCGAAATGACCGCCGATCTGCGGGCCGAGATCGCCAGGGAGATCGGCGCGCCGCTGCGCGACGTGGAGCTGATGGAGGCGCGGCTGGCCGGGCCGGACTTTTCGCTGAACGCCAAGCAGACCACCGATGACGGCGCCCGCGAATGGATGGAGACGCTGGAAAGCGAGGACGACCCCGCGGATGAAACCGTGGCGCGCGACTCCGACCGTTCCCGCGCCCGGAAATGGATCGCCGAGGCGATGGGCGCGCTGACCGACCGCGAGAAGATGATCATCGTCGCCCGCAAGGTGACGGATGAGCCGGAGACGCTGGAATCGCTCGGCGGCAAGCTTGGCCTGTCGAAGGAACGCGTGCGCCAGCTGGAGGTTCAGGCGCTCGGCAAGATGCGCCGGGCGCTGGAGGACAAGCTGGGCGAGCGCGCGGCGGCGGAGCTGACGCTGGCGGTCTGAAGTCCGCCGGCGATTTGCCTTATTCCACCACCGTCTTGATGCGTCCGTCGGGCGTGGTCCGCTCGCCGCGGCCCAACCCATTGAGCACGCGCAGCCGTTCTTCGGCGAAATCCTCGAACGGAGACCGGGCGGCCGCCTGGGCGATGCTGGACGACTGTATGACGTCGATCCGATAAGCGCGCCACCGAGACGCCTCCCGCGCGCTCAGCCGCTCGAAGCTCAGCGCGGCGTCGCGTGTCGCGGCCCGCACCCAGTCGGGCGCGCCCCGCGGCGACAGTCCGGTGAAGCGGAAAACCTGATCGCCCGCACGGATCGCCGTGAGCGTCGCGAGCATCTCCCCCTTCGACGTGGCGGCCAGCACGTCGACCTGCGCCGCCTCAAGCCCATCGATCCGCAGTGATTTGAGGTCCGACGCCGGACGGACGCTGTTCTGCTTGGCCAGCGCCGGAACCCAGCGCTGGGCTACGTAGTCGCGCACGGAGCCGCCGGGATGTTTCGAGCCGTCGAAGATCACCCCCGCGCCCGACGGCCCTGCCGCCAGCACGGCGCTGGGCGAGTTCTTCAGCGTGAACCCCTGCGGCGCCTCGAACTTG
>QKHF01000290.1 GCA_003250135.1 Paracoccaceae bacterium
CAGTCCCATCTGGATGGTCTCGATCACCGTGGTCACCGCCGCCTCGACGCCGGGAAAGGCGCAGACCGCGGCCGAGATCGCCTCGGGCAGGCCATGCAGGCGCAATGTCAGTTCGGTGATAATGCCGAGCGTGCCCTCCGAGCCGACCAGAAGCCGCGTCAGGTCATACCCGGCGGAGGATTTCTTCGCCCGCCCGCCGGTGCGGATGATCCGGCCGTCGGCCAGCACCGCCTCCAGTCCCAGCACCGCGTCCTTCATCGTGCCGTAGCGCACCGCATTGGTGCCCGAGGCGCGGGTCGCGGCCATCCCGCCCAGCGAGGCGTCGGCGCCGGGATCGACCGGGAAGAAGAGGCCGGTCCCCTTGAGCGCCGCGTTCAGCTGCTTGCGGGTGACGCCCGGCTGGACGACAGCGTCCAGATCCTCCGGGTGGATCGCCAGCACCCGGTTCATGCGCATCATGTCCAGGCTGACCCCGCCGCGAATGGGCGTCACATGCCCCTCCAGCGACGAGCCCACGGCGTAGGGCGTGACCGGGCAGCGCTCTTCGGCGCAGATGCGGACGATCTCCGCCACCTCCTCGGTCGTCTCGGGAAACAGCACCGCATCAGGAGGCGTTGCGGCGCGATGCGCCTCGCCCCGGCTGTGCAGATCGCGGATCGACGCGCCTGTCGCGGCGCGCTCCCCGAACCGCTCTTTCAGCCGGGCGACGGCAACCTCGATGCTCATTCGGCTCCTCCCCTGCGCCTGCGTCGCAAACGGCCTTTCGTCCCGCGCCAGAGCGCCTTACGGTGCCGACTTAGCGCAAATTCGCGGGTCGACGCCATGAAATCCGCCGCTTTCCTTCGCCAGGCGTATGACGTCCTCCGCCGGACGGCCGTTCAGCTATGGCGATTCATCAAGGAGGAGGCGACCAGCGAGATCACGCTTTGGATGATCGCGCTGGTGGTGGGGCTGGCCTCGGGATGCGCCGCCATCGCCATGCGCGTCGGCATCTCCGAGCTGCAGCACCTGTTCTACGGCGCTGACGACCTAAGGCTGCACAGCGTCGCCGGGCGGCTGGACTGGCGGCTGGTGCTCGGAATCCCTGTGGCGGGCGGTGTTCTGATCGGGCTGCTCCTGCACTTCTTCGCCCCGGACCGGCGGTTCCACAGCGTCGCGGACGTGATCGAGGCGAGCGCGATCAAGGAGGCCCGGGTCAGTTTCCGCGATGGGTGGACCTCGGCGCTGGGCGCGCTGCTCACCCTGTCGATGGGCGGCAGCACCGGGCGCGAGGGTCCGGTCGTGCATATCGGCGCGACCATCGCGTCATGGATGTCAGACAAGCTGGATGCGACGCGCATCACCCGGCGCGACATTCTGGGCTGCGCAGCCGCCGCCGCCGTCTCGGCCAGCTTCAACGCGCCCATCGCGGGCGCGCTGTTCGCGCTCGAAGTGATCCTGCGCCACTACGCCGTGCGCTCCTTCGGCCCGATCGTGATCGCCAGTGTCACCGGCGCTGTGGCCAGCCGCCTCTACAGCGGCAACTTCACCGAGTACCTGATCCCCGAGCACTCCATCGCCTTCTATCAGGAGATCCCCGCCTTCATGCTGCTGGGCGTGGTGTCGGCCATGGTCGCTTCGATCCTGATGCGCGCCATCTTCCTGACAGACGACTTCGCCACATTCGCGCAGACCAAGCTGCGAATCCCGCTCGCGCTGCGCCCGCCGATCGCCGGCGCGTTGCTGGGGCTGCTCGCCATCGAGTTTCCCGAGGTCATCGGCGTCGGCTACGAGACGGCGGTGAAGGCGCTGCGGGGATATCTGGACGTCCAGACGCTGGTCGTCGTGGCGGTCGCCAAGGTAGCTGCGGTGGCGATCACATTCGCGGGCCGGTTCGGCGGCGGCATCTTCTCGCCCTCGCTGATGGTGGGCGCGCTGGTGGGCGCCGCGTTCGGAGAGATCGCCACCGACGTGTTCCCCTCGGTCTCCGGTTCGGTCGGGCTTTACGCGCTGGCCGGGCTGGGCGCTGTGGCTGGCGCCGTGCTGGGCGCGCCGATCTCGACCACCCTGATCGTGTTCGAGCTGACAGGTGATTTTCAGGCAGGGATCGCGGTGATGATCGCGGTCTCCACCGCCACGGTCGCGACGCATCGCATGTTTGGCAAAAGCTTCTTCCTGGCCCAGTTGGAGCGCCGCAAGCTGCGCATCGCCGACGGGCCGGAAAGCTACATGCTGCGGCTGGTGCGGGTGAAAGAGGTGATGCGCCCGCGCGGCGCGGAGAACAGCGCCTCGGACACGGCCTGCCAGCAACTGATCGAGCAGGGCGCGTGGGTGACGCAGGACGACACCCTGCAAAAGGCCCTACCCATGCTGGAGGGCGGCCGCGCCGCCTTTATTCCGGTGGCCGAACCGCCGCCGGAGGACTCAGAGGAGCAGCCGGAACTGATTGGCGCCGTCTATCTGGTCGACGCGCTGAAGGCCTATAACCGCCTGCTGATCGAGGCCCACAAGGAAGAGCATTCCTGACGGAGCCCTCCTAAAGAATCTCGACCACCGCTTTCTCTTCGTCGAAGGCCAGCATGTTGCGAAGCGACGCCGCCGCGGTCGCGGGACGGTCAAAGGACCAGGCCGCGTTCTTGAGCGTGGTGCTCTTGGTGACGATGTCGAACTGCACCGCCTCGCCGAGATTGGGGTCTGTCATCCGCTGGTCATTGGCGTCGAGAAACATCATGCCGATATCGTCTTTCGGGAAATAGTAGACCGGGTCGGCGCCGCCGACCGTCACGCGCAAGGCGTTGCCGGTCTCGCCGATCACCGCGCCGCCAGCTCTCACGACTGCGGTTCCGGTCACAGGCGTGATCTTGATGTCAGAGTTCGTCATTGGGGTCCTCCCTCGGCAGCCGTCGAATCGGCTTTCATCAGCTAAAGCGGCGCGCAGGCTTCCTTCAACCATTCTGCGGTCTCGGCGTCGACGATCGGGCCGACAATTGCCGCCACATGGGCATGATAGGCGTCCAGCCAGGCCCGTTCCTCCGCATTCAGCAGGTTCGGGTCGATCAGGCGGCGGTCGATCGGCGTCCAGGTCAGCGTCTCGAAACCCAGCATGGCGCGCTCGCCGCCCTTGATCTCGGCCGGCGCCGTCACGGCGAGCAGATTCTCGATGCGGATGCCGAACGCTCCCTCGCGGTAATAGCCGGGCTCGTTCGAGACGATCATGCCGGGCTCCAGATCGACTTTCGAGCCGCGCCGCGACAGGCTTTGCGGCCCCTCGTGGACGCCCAGATAAGCGCCGACGCCATGGCCCGTCCCGTGATCGTAATCGAGCCCTGCGCGCCATAGCGCCGCGCGCGCCAGAACGTCGATGTCGCGCCCCGTGGTTTTCGCCGGAAAGTGCGCCCGGCTGACTGCGATCATGCCTTTCAGCACCAGCGTGAACGGGCGGACCGTGCGGCGATCCGCTTCACCAACCGCCACCGTGCGGGTGATGTCGGTGGTGCCGTCCACATATTGCCCCCCGGAGTCGACGAGATAGATCTCGCCCGCCCGAAGCGGGCGATTGGACTCGCGCGTCACCCGGTAATGGGGCAGGGCGGCGTTCGGCCCCGCGGCCGAGATCGTGTCGAAGGAGATGTCGCGCAGTTCCGGGCTCTCCGCCCGCATCGCCTCCAGCTTCATCGCCGCGTCGATCTCGGTCAGGCCGCCCGCGGGCGCGGTTTTGTCCAGCCAGCTGAGGAACCGCGCCATCGCCGCCGCGTCGCGCAGATGGGCGGCGCGTGCGCCGGCCAGCTCCGCCGGGTTCTTGCATGCTTTCGGCAGACTGCAAGGGTCGAGGCGCCAGACGATCTCGGCGCCGGCCTCGTTCAGCCGCTCGACGACGAAAACGGGAATCGACTCGCGCTCCAGCGCGACTTTCCGGTCGGCGAAGCGGAGAAGCGCGTCCGGAAATGCGTCCGTCGGCGCAATGTCAACCTCGGGCCCGAGATGCGCGCGAACCTCGTCTGTCAGTTTGTTTGGGTCGACGAACAGCGTGGCGCGCCGTTCGGCGGTCAGAATCGCGAAAGCGAGCGCGATCGGCGTGCGGCTGACGTCCGACCCGCGGATATTGAACAGCCAGGCGATGGAGTCGGGGCTGTTCAGAACCGTAGCCGCGATGCCGTCCTCGGCGAGATCGTTGGCGATCCCGGCCCGCTTTTCGGCCGACTCGATCCCCGCGAACGCGATCGGGTGCGGACGGACCGGGGCGCTGGGCGGGGCGGGGCGGTCGGTCCAGACGGCGTCCAGCGCATCGTCCTCCTGCGCGACCAGCGTCGCGCCCGTCTCCGCCAGCGCCTTTTCCAGCCGTGTGACCTCGGCCGGAGTGTGCAGCCACGGGTCGAAGCCGATCCGCAGCCCGCTCGCATGCGCTTTCAGCCACTTTTCCGGCGGGTTGTCGAATGTCGCGACGACCTCGAACGCCGCGCCGTCCACCTGCCGCGGCGCCTGGATGGTGTAGCGCCCATCGACGAACAGCGCGGCGCGATCCATCAAAACGGCGCAGAACCCCGCCGAGCCGGTGAAACCGGTGAGCCAGGCCAGTCGTTCCTCCGAGGGCGCCAGAAACTCGCTCTGGTGCGCGTCCGCGCGCGGAACCAGCCAGCCCTGAAGCCCCAGCTCCGTCAGGCGCGCCCGCAGCGCCGCCAGACGCTCCGGCCCGCGCTTGCCTTCGGAAACATCATCGAAACTTTGCAGCATCTCCGCCTCGCAACAGGGCCAGCGCGCGTTCCTGGGTTCTTGAACAGCTCTCGGGACAGTCGCGGCCCCGCGGGCGGGTTGCAAGCGCCTGCTTGGATTATTCAGGAAATTTCGCCCTGTAGTGGTGAATGCAAAGTTTTTGCAACGCAATATCCGCCTGGGCGCATAGCCGCTATGCAAAACCAAACGTGGACAGGATGTCGCGGATAACTACATGTTTTGTCACGTAATCAGACGGCGTCCAGTCCTGTTCCGGAGGAATGCTGCCCTGCAGCAAAGGATTTCGAAGGGCGTCGCGCGACCACCCAATATTGCAACGTTAGAGGAGGCGGTGATGACCACTGTCGCTAAGAACGATGCCGTTGGCCTTGGCCACGTCCCGGGTCGCGGTTTGGAGCTTGCTAAGGCCGTCGGCCGCGCGATTGCGAAATCGCTCGGCGGGGCGATCCGCACGATGCAGATGGCGCGCATGATGCACATGCTCTGCGAGCTGAACGACGCGGACCTGAAGAAGCTGGGGATCACCCGCCAGCAGATTCCGGCCTACGCCGAGAAGCTCGTCTACGAGAACGGCTGAATGTCGGGTCCGCATTAGGGACCAGCGCACCACGGCCGGCGAAGACCGGCGCGCCCCGATCCGGGGCCAATAACACAAAACGAGCGACGGGGGGCCGACGGTCGGCCCCACCGAGTCTGAGGCGAAGACAGGAGGCCGACATGGCCGCTTCTACGACTATTGCTAAACCCGTTCTCGATCTCTCCGCGATTGGCGCTGCGATCGGAGGAGGCCTGAAGAAGGCGCTGTTCGACTGGCAGGTGGCTCGGATGCGCTGCGTTCTGGGCGAGTTGTCGGACACGCAGCTGAGCGAGATCGGGATCGCCCGGAAGGACATTCCGGCCTACTCCCGCAAACTGGTCGAGGACGGTGAATAAGCCTGCCGTCACGACGACCGGGGCGCGCCGCTTGTCGGCGCGTCCCACCGCCCCCATCAAGTTTGGAGCCCCCAGATGAGTTCAACTTCCATCGCAACCCGTCCATCGGCCGCGCTTCGCGTGGTTCAGGACAGGATAACTCACGTCCGGAGCGCGATGCGCGTCTATGGCAGGCGTTATGCGACCTACCAGCAGACCGTGCGCGAGCTGAGCGCCTGCACCGACCGTGAACTGGCCGATATGGGCATCTCGCGTTTCGACGTGCGCCGGCTCGCTCGCGAGGCCGCCGCGCTCGCGCATTGAGGCTCGGGGCGCCGGCGTCGATCGCTGGCGCCGCCAATGGCATTGCGTGAAAGGAGGCCGGCATGGCCGCGATTGCGACTGTTGCGAAATTCCTCTCGCCAAGCCGCGGGATCGGCGGCTGGTTGGGACAGCCCGTGCAGGACGCGCTGCTGGCCGCCCAGATCGGGCGGATGATCAAGGCGCTGTGCGACCTGACCGACGAGCAGCTTGCGGAGATCGGGATCACCCGCCGGGACATTCCGGCCTATGCCGAGAAGCTCGTGAACGGCGAAGATTGGACTGCAACGCGATGAAACCCCGGGCGCGCCGCCGATACACACGGCGCCCCGAGTCGCTGCGGGAAGCTGATGCGCCGCCGCCACAGGCGCGACAGTTTCATCGCTCAAACCTCACCGGAGAGTAATTTTATTACACAAACTTCTTGCCATTTCGCACCTGCAGCATTATAAGGCGCACACAGCCGTTACTTAAGACGGTCGCCGACGAAAAGCCTTCGTAAGTTACTGAAAATATGAAGGTGATAGGTCCGCCCCGGAATGAGGAGAAAATGCTGCTACGCAATATTTTCCTCTGAAAATGCGGAAGCGGAACGTTTCAGCCGGCGAAAGCCAACGGGCGCGGCGAGACAAGACTACGGAGCCGAGGGTCGGCTCCGCCTGAGACCGAAAACCGAGTTCTACGCTCGTACTGGCCGTGTCTGCGACTGGACGGGCAACTGCCTTGGGAGAATTGAACATGAGCACCATGCAAATCAGCGCGACGGCGCCGCAATCGGCGCTTAAGGCTCTCTTCAACCGTATCGCTGCGATGTTCGCGCGCGTGGACGTCGTTCTCGACAGCCGCGAGTCGTACCATCAGGCGCTGGCGCGGATGAACGCGAAGCCCGCCCGCCTGGCCGAGTGAGCGCGCGTCTGCGTCAGAACGGAATGTCGTCGGCCGCGCTGACATAGGCGGCCACGACTTTCTTGGCGCCCGCCTTCTCGAAGGCGACCTCCAGCTTGTCGCCCTCGACGGCGGTCACCGCGCCATAGCCGAATTTCTGGTGAAACACCCGCTCGCCGATCGCGAAGGCGGGCAGGGCCTTGGCGTCGACCGTCAGGTTGCGGGCCTCGCGCGGCGATCCCACGCCGCGGCGTCCGGCGTTCTGGCGCATCCGCCGCCAGCCGGGTGAATTGTACGTGGAGGCGCCCGCCGCCTTCTCCTCAAGCTCCGACCCACGGAACACGCCCGGGATCGCGCCGCCAAACGCGCCTTTCGGCTCGCTGGCCGGCGCCGCCGCGCCATAGCCGCCGCCGTAGAGGCCGGGCGGCGTCAGCACGTCCACATGCGCGCTCGGCAATTCGTCGACAAAGCGCGAGGGCAGCTGCGACTGCCATTGGTGATAGACGCGGCGATTGGCGGCGAAGCTGATCGTCAGCAGCTTCCGCGCCCGCGTCATGCCCACATAGGCGAGGCGGCGCTCCTCCTCCAGCCCCTTTAAGCCGGTCTCGTCCATCGAGCGCTGCGAGGGGAAGAGCCCGTCCTCCCAGCCCGGCAGGAACACCACGTCGAACTCCAGGCCCTTGGCGGCATGCAGCGTCATGATCGAGACCTTCTCGGCCCCGTCCTCCTGCTCGTTGTCCATGACGAGGGAGACATGCTCCAGAAAGCCGGTCAGGTTCTCGAACTCGTCCAGCGCCTGCACCAGCTCCTTCAGGTTCTCCAGCCGCCCCGGCGAGTCCGGGTTCTTGTCGGCTTTCCACATGTCCGTGTAGCCGGATTCGTCCAGAATCTGCTCGGCCAGCTCCACATGGCCGATCTCGCCGCCGTCGTTGAGCGCCCGCCAACGGTCGAAATTCTCCACCAGTTCGGCCAGCGGGCGGCGATAGCGCGCTGTCAGGTCATCCGTCTGCAACAGGATGCGCGCGCCGTCCAGCAGCGAGACGCCATTGGCCCGCGCGCAGCGCTGGATCATCTGCTGCGCCTTGTCGCCGAGGCCGCGTTTCGGGGTGTTCACGATCCGCTCAAACGCCAGTCCGTCATCCGGCGATGC
>QKHF01000188.1 GCA_003250135.1 Paracoccaceae bacterium
CGAAACCCACCAAGCAATGAAGCTGACTACCATCATCATCGAACCCCGAAAGATCCTAGATGGCCGATATGCGCCGATCAAACCGTCGAAAACAGCCAGACCGCCCGCATATCCCTTCAATTAAGATACATTTGTCAAAGAGCGACGGCGAAGGAGTGCGCCACGCTTGCGCGTCTGATGCTCACCCATGCCGAGAAGCGCCGCCGTTTCCGGCGACAGGGGCGCTATATAGGCCTGCCCCTGAGTCCTGTCAACAAGCCGTTTAAACTTTTTGCGCACCGCCTCCAGTCAGTTGATGCGTCTTGCGCCGCCCGCGCCCCGCCGCCGCCGCAATTTGCTAACACTAAGATTCGAAAGGCATTCTCTAGAAGCTCCGGATTGACAGAAAGGCCGTCAGCCCGCATTCTTGACGGCGCGATGACCCGGAAAACGGGCGCGCTTCAAGAACATGGGCGCAAAGCCCGAGGCAGACGAAACCGAGCAGGTTGTGGAATGAGTGACGGTATTGGCGCGATCAGGCGCGCCCTTTTAAGCGTATGCGCGGGCGGAGTCGTTGTCTCCGGCGCCGCGGCGGCGGTGATCGCCGCGACATCAATTGAACGCGACACGATCATTGTTGAGAAGGACGTCGTGATCGGCGGCGCCTTCGGCCGGACCGGCGAGACGTCGGTCATCACCGTGTCGCGCACGATTTCCCCGGCTCTCGCTCAGTTCGCGAGCATTGCGCCGGAAACTCCGGCCGAAATCGCCTCTTTGGGCCCGATCGTTGCGCCATCGGTCCTGCAAACGGTCGCGCCGCCTCGGGCGCCCGACGCCTATGTCGATCTCTCGGAAACGTCGCCGGCTGATCTGACGATTGGCGCCGCCCCGGACGCCCCCGCCGACGCGCCCCAGACCGAAGACGGCGACCTGACGCTGCGTGAAATCAAGGTGGAGCGCGGCGACACCATGATCACGGCGCTGATGCGCGGCGGACTGGAATACGCCGAGGCGCACAGCGCCGCCAAGGCCGTGGCGGATGATTTCGACCCGCGCCGGATGCAGGTCGGCGATGTGCTGACGCTGGGCTTCAAGGGCGATGGCGCAGAGGAAGAGGCGGGCCTACTGGGCTTCGCCATCCGGCATAGCGGCGAGGCCGAACTGGCGGCGCAATGGTCGGCCGAGGACGAGCAATCGGCGAGTTTCGACGCGGCGATCGAAGTCGCACTGGCCCAGTTGCGCGAGCTTGACGAGTTCAAGCCCAAGGGCGCGCCCAAGGCGCCGGGGCCCGTGCTGGTCTCCACAAAAATCAATTCCAGCCTCTACCAATCGGCTGTGGATGCGGGCCTGTCGCCCAGTCAGGTATCGAAGCTGACGCAAATTTTCGGCTTCCGGGTCGATTTCCAGCGCTCGCTCCGCAAGGGCGATCTGCTCGAGGTCTATTTCGAGCGCGCCGAGGACCTTCACGGCGAAGTTCTTGACGGGCCGATCCTGTTTGCGCGTCTCGTCAACCAGGGTCGCGACCTCGCCTATTACCGCCAGCCGGAAGAGGATGGCGGCGGCTATTTCGACGCCAAGGGCGAATCCAACAAGCGGACGCTGATGCTGACGCCGATCGACGGAGCCCGGATCACCTCAGGCTTCGGCAAGCGCCGGCACCCGATCCTCGGCTACACCAAGATGCACAAGGGCATCGACTTCGGCGCGGGCTCCGGCACGCCGATCTACGCAGCAGGCGATGGCGTGATCGAGGAACTCGGCTGGAAGGGCGGCTATGGCCGATACATCCGCATCCGACATAACGGCGTCTACAAAACCGCCTACGCGCATATGCGCGCCTTCCGGAACGGGCTTAAGAAGGGCTCTCGCGTCACCCAGGGTCAGACCATCGGCTATGTCGGAACCTCCGGTCGCTCGACCGGCCCGCACCTGCATTTCGAGGTGTTCCGCCAAGGCCACCAGGTGAACCCCCTGAAGCTGGGCGATTTCGGCGCGCCGCGGATCGACGGCGGCGAGTTCAAGCGCTTCAAGGCCGAAATGGCTCGGGTCGAGACCAAGGTCGCCACGGCGCGCGACACGGACACGAAT
>QKHF01000240.1 GCA_003250135.1 Paracoccaceae bacterium
TACGGCGTGCAGCTGATCGGCGCCAACCGCGAGGCCATCGAGATGGCCGAGGACCGCAAGCTGTTCCGCGAGGCGATGGACCGGATCGGGCTGGAGAACCCCCGCGCCACCATCGCAAACTCGATGGAGCAGGCGATGGCCGCCATCGAGGATGTCGGCCTGCCGGCCATCATCCGCCCGGCCTTCACCTTGGGCGGCACGGGCGGCGGCGTCGCTTATAACCGCGAGGATTACGAGCGCATCTGCAAGACCGGGCTCGACGCCTCGCCGGTCAGCCAGATCCTGATCGACGAGAGCCTCTTGGGCTGGAAAGAGTTCGAGATGGAGGTGGTCCGCGACAAGGCGGACAACTGCATCATCGTCTGCTCCATCGAGAACGTGGACCCGATGGGCGTGCACACCGGCGATTCCATCACCGTCGCCCCGGCGCTGACCCTGACGGACAAGGAGTATCAAATGCTCCGCAACGCCTCGATCGCGGTTCTGCGCGAGATCGGGGTGGAGACCGGCGGATCGAACGTGCAATTCGCCCAAAACCCGGCGGACGGGCGCGTCGTCGTCATCGAGATGAATCCGCGCGTCAGCCGCTCCTCGGCGCTGGCCTCGAAGGCCACCGGCTTCCCGATCGCCAAGATCGCGGCCAAGCTGGCGGTCGGCTACACGCTGGACGAGCTCGACAACGACATCACCAAGGTGACCCCGGCCAGCTTCGAGCCGACCATCGACTATGTCGTCACCAAGATCCCGCGCTTCGCCTTCGAGAAATTCCCCGGCGCCAAGCCCGAATTGACGACCGCCATGAAATCGGTCGGCGAAGCGATGGCCATCGGCCGCTCCTTCCATGAAAGCGTTCAGAAGGCGCTCTGTTCGATGGAGACCGGCCTGACCGGCTTCGACGAGATCGAGATCGAGGGCGCCGAGGACGACCAGAGCCCCGAGGAGCGCCATCTGGCGGTGCGCGCCGCCCTCTCCCGCCCGACGCCCGACCGCATCCGGGTCATCGCCCAAGCGATGCGCGAGGGGCTGGCGCTGGAGGAGATCGCCGCCGCGACCGCCTACGACATGTGGTTCCTGGAGCGGATCGACGAGATCGTCACCGAAGAGGCGCGTCTGATCGAGAATGGCCTGCCCGAGGATGAGATGGGCCTGCGCCGGATCAAGATGATGGGCTTTTCCGACGCCCGGCTCGCCAAGCTCTGCAACCTGCCCGAGGACGCCGTGCGCGCCAAGCGCAACGCCCGCGGCGTGACGGCCGTCTTCAAGCGGATCGACACCTGCGCCGCCGAGTTCGAGGCGCAGACGCCCTACATGTATTCGACCTACGAGGCCGACGCGATGGGCGGGGTCGAATGCGAGGCGCGCCCCTCGGACCGCAAGAAGATCGTCATTCTCGGCGGCGGGCCGAACCGGATCGGCCAGGGCATCGAGTTCGACTATTGCTGCTGTCACGCCTGCTATGCGCTGACCGAGGCGGGCTTCGAGACGGTGATGATCAACTGCAACCCCGAGACGGTCTCCACCGACTACGACACCTCGGATCGCCTGTATTTCGAGCCGCTGACCATCGAAAGCGTGCTGGAGATCCTGCGCGTCGAGCAGTCCGCCGGAACGCTGCTGGGCGTAATCGTGCAGTTCGGCGGGCAGACTCCGCTGAAGCTGGCCCGCGCTCTGGAGGCGGCCGACATCCCGATCCTCGGCACCTCGCCCGACGCCATCGACCTGGCAGAGGACCGCGAGCGGTTCCAGAAGCTGCTCGAAGACCTGAAGCTGACCCAGCCCGTCAACGGCATCGCCCGCACCCGCGACGAAGCCTTCGCGGTGGCGCGCGAGGTCGGTTTCCCGGTGGTCATCCGCCCGTCCTATGTGCTCGGCGGGCGGGCGATGGAGATCGTCCGCGACGACGCGGGCCTCGACCGCTACATCCGCGAGGCGGTGGTGGTCTCCGGAACCTCGCCGGTGCTGATCGACAGCTATCTCTCCGGCGCGGTCGAGGTGGACGTGGACGCCCTCTCGGATGGCGAGCGGGTCCATGTCGCCGGCGTGATGGAGCATATCGAGGAAGCTGGCGTCCATTCCGGCGACAGCGCCTGCGCCCTGCCGCCCTATTCGCTGTCCCCCGCCATCATCGACGAGATCAAGCGCCAGACCGAAGCGATGGCCCTCGGCCTGAACGTCGTCGGCCTGATGAACGTGCAGTTCGCGGTCAAGGGCGAGGACATCTACGTGCTTGAGGTGAACCCGCGCGCCTCGCGCACCGTGCCCTTCGTGGCCAAGGCCGTGGGCGCGCCGATCGCCGCCATCGCCGCCCGCGTCATGGCGGGCGAGAAGCTGGCGGATTTCGACCTGCCGTCGCCTGAAATTCCCCGCGTCGCGGTGAAGGAGGCGGTGCTGCCCTTCGCCCGCTTCCCCGGCGTCGACACCATCCTGGGGCCGGAGATGCGCTCGACCGGCGAGGTCATGGGCCTGGACCGGACCTTCGACCGCGCGTTCCTGAAAAGCCAGATCGCGGCGGGCACGCAATTGCCCAGCAAGGGCCTGGTGTTCATCTCGGTCCGCGACGGCGACAAGGCCGCGATCCTGCAGCCGGCGCGCACGCTGGTGGAGTGCGGATTGTCGATCGTCGCCACCGGCGGCACCGCCAAGTTCCTGTCCGAGAACGGAGTGCCGGTCGAGCGGGTGAACAAGGTGTTCGAAGGCCGCCCGCACATCATCGATCGGATGAAGAACGGGGACGTGGCGCTGGTCTTCAACACCACCGAGGGCGCGCAGTCGCTGAAGGACAGCTATGCGATCCGCGCCAACGCTCTGAGCATGAAGACGCCCTATTACACCACGGCCGCGGGCGCCGCGGCGGCGGCGCGCGCCATCCGCAACCTCGCCGAAGGCGCGCTGGATGTCGCCCCGCTGCAGGAATACGCCAAGGTCGGGTGACGGGCCTCAGCCCCGCGCCGTCGCCACCACGCCGCTGATCGGCGCCGAGACGGGCGCTTCGCCCCACTCGGCACGGATCGCCTCGGCGGCAAGTTCCGTCAACTCGGCTAGCCGACCGGGCGCGCGCGCCTCCAACTCGTTGCGCAGCGGCGTGCCCTGGCAATAGGCGATGGCGGGGTCGCGGTGACTCTCAGCCGCGCTGACGCCCTCATAGAGGCTGATCGAGACCTGCCCGAACCCGGCGGCGCGCAACTCCGCCTCGATCACCGCCGGATCGCCATGCCCATGCGGGGTTCGCGCCAGAAACACCGGCGGATCGTCCGGAAACTCTCGCGAAAGGGCGTTGGTGACGGTCGCCGCAAAACCATTCCGCGCGATGTCGGACCAGAGGTTGAACAGGAACGCGCCGCCCGGGCGCAGGACGCGACGCGCCTCGCGGTATCCGGCGACGCGGTCGGGGAAGAACATGGCGCCGAACTGGCAGAGCGCGACATCGAAGCTGTCCCCGTCGAAGGGCAGTTCCAGCGCGTCGGCCGGACGCCATTCGATACGCGCATCGTCCGCTTGCCGCCTGCGCGCCCACTCGATCATCGGCGGATTGAGGTCGGTGGCGACGATCCGCACGCCGTGCGGCAGGGCCGCCGCCAGAGCACGGGTCAGAACCCCGGTCCCCGCCGCCGTCTCCAGAACGTCCGACGGATTTTCAGCCGCCGCTCGCGCCGCAAGATCGCGCGCCGCATCCTCGAAGATCAGCGGCACCAGATAATCGTCGTAGATCTGCGGAATCGACCCCTGAAATCGCGTGTCGTCGCTCATTCGCTCACTCCCCCCACCTCGGCCAGAGCCGGTATCGGCCGGGCGCTGGAGGAGAGGACTCAGGCGCCCCCGCGCGACGCGGCGAGACAGTCTATTACGGGCGCGGATCGGCGCAAGAACGCCGCGTCAGGGCTCGATCGTCGCGACCCCGAACAGGGGAACGTCGCCCCCCGTCGCCAGAGCCGACGCAGCGGCGAACAAACTGTCCTGATCCGCGAACAGGCACCCGTTCTCGTCCGCTTCGGCCCCCGCCGCGGCGGCCGCGGCCCCAAGCGCGTTGCCGGGCTGCGTGGTGCAGTTCGGGATGACCAACCGAACTCCCTCGGGCGTCGTCTCGGCCCGCGTCAAGAGCAGCAGCGGCTCCTGATCCTCGATCCGCATGAAGGCGAGGTCGCCAATCCCCGCGGCGTGGAAGAACAGCACCAGAAGGTCCTCCTCCGGCGCGTCCGACTCCGCCGCTACCGGGTGCAGCCGGACCCAGTCCGCGCCGCGCAGCGCAGTGCGGGAAACCGCGACGCGCAAGCAATCCCGCTCGCCGTCCTCGGGCTCCGCGCAGTAGGTGTACTCGCGACCCTCGGTGAGCGGGAAGAAGCCGTCCAGCGGCGCGACGTCGACGCGCTCCTCCTCGATGACCATGCATCCTGAGGCGATCGCCGCCATGGCCAGCCCGGCCGCCGCGCGCAGAATTCGTGACGCTTGCATTCCGATCTCCGATCCTTATCGGCGAACCATATAAGGCGATTGCGTCGGCGCGAAGGCGCTCCGCCCCTTGCAGCGCCTTCGCGCCGCGCCTAAACTCGGGATCAGCGGGCCGCCCTGGAAACGGGGCGGCCCGGCCTGTTTGACAGCTTTTCGGTAGAGTGAAAGACGGCGCGGCCCGCCCCCAGGCCTGATCGGCCGCGCGAACGGAGCGAACGAGTTATGGAAAAGGTCCCGATGACCCAGCGCGGCTACAGCGCGCTTGAGGCCGAGATGCGCACGCTGAAATCGGTGGAGCGCCCGGCGGTCATCCGCGCCATCGCCGAGGCGCGCGAGCATGGCGATCTTTCGGAGAACGCCGAGTATCACGCCGCGCGCGAGAAGCAGAGCTTCATCGAAGGCCGCCTGAAGGAGATCGAGGGGCTGATGTCCCGCGCCGACGTCATCGACCCGACCAAGCTGGGCGGCGGCGCGATCAAGTTCGGCGCCACCGTCACCGTGGTCGACGAAGACACCGACGAAGAGAAGACCTATCAGATCGTCGGAGAGGTCGAGGCGGACATCAAGGCCGGTCTTCTGAACATAAAATCGCCCCTCGCCCGCGCTTTGATCGGCAAGGAAGAGGGCGACAGCGTCGACGTGATGACCCCCGGCGGCGGACGCAGCTACGAGGTGCTGAAAGTCGCTTTTGTCTAGCGACGGCCACATCCAAGACGGTCTATTCTGACCGTCCGGCCGAATCGACAAGCAGGCATTCAAGAGGCGACGGGCGGCGGCATGGCGGATATTTCAGAACGGCGCGACAGCGGCCCCGGCGCAACGCCCAGCCGGCGGCTTGAAGACTTCTTCGCCGCTGCGGTCGCCCCCAATTCGGGCGCGAGCGCGCGGATTCGCAAACTGGCGCTTGGCCTTTCGGCCGTCTGGCTGGTGATCGCGGCGGCCTACGCCGCGGGGCTTCTGTTCGGACCCGGCCCCGAGCAGACCGGCCGGCCGATCACAATGGTCGACATCGCGCTTCTCCTCCTCGCCGTTCTCGCCCCCGTGTCGCTGACCCTGTTCGGCCTCGCCGCCTCGGCCGCCATCGAGCGCCTGTCGGAGGAAGCGAAAGCCGCGCGCGCCGAACTCGCGATTCTGAAGCAGGCGGGCGAAGTGCGGTCGGGCCGTGGCGTTGAGCAGGAGGCTAAGAAACTTCTGAACGAGATGCAGGCGGAGCGCGCTGCGCTGGCCGAGGTGCTGCGCGAAGCCGCCGCCCGCGCCCGCGCCGGAGAGCTTGGCCGCACCCGGCCTGAGCCCGAGAAGCAGGCCCGGCCCGAACCTGCGCCTGCGCCGAAGCCCGAACCCAAACCCGAACCGGCGGCTGAGGAAACGGCGCCCACCCCGCAGGAGGACGAGGCCGAGCCGCCCCTGCCGCTCGATCCGCCGCCGGCCGACGCCCGACCCCAGCTGGATTGGGAGGCGATGACCGTCGCCATGGAGTTCCCCGACTCCGAGACCGACCGCGCCACGATCGAGGCGCTCTACAAGGTTCTGCCCGACCCGATGGCCGCCCGCCTGATGCAGTCGGCCGAGGACGTGCTGTCGGTCCTCGCCGGACAGGGCCTTTATATGGACGAATTGAAGGCCTCCGCCACGACCGAGGAGGACTGGACGCTCTATCTGGACGGCGCCCGGGGCTCCACCGCGGACGCCATCGGCGCCGTCACCGACGAGAAGGCGCTGGAACAGACCCGGGCGCGGCTGAAGCGCGACGGCGTGTTCAACGATGCGGCGCTTCACTTCCTGCTGCGTTACGACGCCATCGCCAAGCGCGCCCGCGCCGAGACCGGCGGCGACGCCTACGGCCCCCGCATGGCGGGGACCCGCACCGGCAAGGCCTATGCCCTGCTGACCCGCGCGCTCGGCCGGTTCGACCGCTAAGGCGCCGGCGCGATCGGAACCTCGCCGCCGTCCCAGCGCGCCCGCGCCCAGAGCGCCGCCGTCAGCCCAAGAGCGCAGGACGCAGCGCCGATCAGATAGGCCCCGCCGCCCCAGCGCACATAAGCCTCGGCCGCGGCGAAGGTGATTGCGGCCATCACCACGCCGCCGGCGCCGGCGCCGATCAGCCCCTGCGCGGTGGCGCCCAGCCGCGTGGGCGTCGCCGCTGCGATGAACGCGATCATGCCCAGATAGGCGGCGGCGAAGGTCAGCGCGTGCAGCGCCTGCACGGGCCAGAGCATGGCCATCGGCGGGTCCAGCGCCATTAGCGGCCAGCGCAAAAGCCCCGCAGCGGCGCCCAGGGCCATCGCGCCGATCGGGCCGATCCGGCGCACCAGACGTCCGCCGAAAAGCACCATCAGCCCGACCTCGACGATCACCGCGAAAGCCCAGAGCGCGCCGATCACATCCTCGGAATATCCCTGCGCGCGCCAGTGCACCGAGCCATAGGCGTAGTAGACCCCGTGCGAGGCCTGCGTCAGCGCGGATGCGGCGGCGACCGCCAGAAACACCGGCGAGCGGAACAGCATCGCCGCTTCGCGCAGCGAAGCGCGCTCGCGCTCCGCCTTCGACCGCCCTCCGCCGGGATGGATCCAGCCCAGCACGCCCGCCGCCGCCAGCCAGAACGCCACCCACCAAAGCACGACGCCGACGCCCATGCGCGCCACCAGCCAGCCGACGACCAGATTGGCGAGGATGAAGGCGACCGAGCCCGCCGCCCGCGCCCGCGCATAGTCGAAGCCGAACCGGCGGGTGGCGCTGACCGCCAGAGCGTCGCCGATCGGGATCGCGCCCGAGACCGCCGCCGCGGTCGCCAGCGTCGCCAGCAGCAGCACGGCGCGGGATTCGATCAGCGCATGGGCCGCGAACAGCAGCGCCGCGGCCAGACACGCCGCCCCGAGCATGACGCGTCCTGCGCCCAGCCGGTCGGCGATGGCGGGCGCGATGACGCCCCCGGCGACTCGCGCGATGATGGCGACGCTGGCGAATTGTCCGATCTCCCGCGCCGAGAGGCCCCATTCGGCGAACCAGATCGGCCAGAACGGCAAATGCGCGCCCAGAAACAGGAAAAACGCGCCGTAGAATGCGCCGGTGGTCAGCGCCTCCGCCGGAAGCGCCGGTCGCGTCACAGCCCCAGCTCAGAGAACGGCAGGAATTCGACCGGGTCGTCAGGTCCGATCTCGGCCGCCGGTTCGGGCAAATCGATCAGGCCCTCGGCCCAGCGCAAGCCGCTGATCAGGCCGGAGCCTTCCGAGCGGAACGCCTCGACCCGCCCATCCGCGCCGATCCGCCCACGCAGGAACTCGCGCCGCCCGGCCCGCTTCGACTTCTCGAACCCGGCCGGCAGGGTCAGGCGGCGCGGCTCGGGCCAATCCGCCCCAGCCATGACCATCAGCGCCGGCCGGGCGAATATCAGCGTACAGACGAAGGCGGCCACCGGGTTGCCCGGCAGACCGAAGACCGGCGCGCCATTCCAGGGTTTGACCGCGATGCGCCATAGCGTCCGCGCGCCCGCCTCGCCCAGGACGCGCGAAACATGGTCCTCATCCCCGCCAGAGGCGCCGCCCGAGGTCAGGATCGCGTCGGCCGACGCCGCCCCCCGGTCCAGCGCCGCGCGCACGGCGGCGGCTTCGTCCGGCGCAACACCAAGATCGACGACTTCGAACCCCATCCGCGCCGCCAGCGCCGCCAGCATTGGCCGGTTGGCGTCGAACACGGCGCCCGGCCCGAGTTCGTCGCCCGGCTGGGCGATCTCATCGCCGGTGGACAGCACCGCAACCCGTAGACGCTTGCGCAGCGTCAGCGCGGCGACGCCCATCGCCGCCGCCTGCGCCACGTCCTGCGGGCTGAGGACCTGTCCGGCGCGGATTACGGTCTCGCCCGCCGCCACGTCCTCGCCCGCCTTTCGGACATTGGCGCCCTTCTTCGGGCCGCTCTCGAACCGGAGCACGCCGTCCTCGACCGTCACATCCTCTTGCAGGATCACCGTGTCCGCGCCGTCGGGAATCCAGCCGCCGGTCAGGATGCGCAGCGCGGCGCCGGGCGGAACCGCGCCGCCATAGGGCGCGCCCGCGGCGGAGCGCCCCACCAGCAGCCGGTACTCGCTCGTCCCATGCGCGTAGGCGTAGCCATCGACGGCGGAATTGGCGTGCGGCGGAGAAGAGCGCGTCGCAACCACGTCTTCGGCCAGAACCCGGCCGTCCGCTTGCGCGAGCGGCGCGTCCTCGACCCCGACCACCGGCGCCATGCGCTCCTTCAGCAGCGCCAGCGCCTCGTCGACGGGCGTCCAATGCACGCCGCGCGGCAGGGCGAAACAGTCATTCGAGACGCCGCTCATGCCTCCAACCCGACCTCGCGCAGGATGAACGCCGCCACCCCCGCCGGATCGTCGAGCGACAGAAGCGGGATGGAAAGGCCCGCCACGACCTCGCTTCCCGGGTCCGCCGTGGCGACTGCGGTGATCGTCGCATCCTCGCGCGCCAACAAAGCCTTGCCGGTGGCGTCGCGATGCGCCTCCACCTTCGGATGGCCGTGCTTCTTGAACCC
>QKHF01000017.1 GCA_003250135.1 Paracoccaceae bacterium
CGACAGAGCAAGCATGGCGGACCTCCCTTTGGAGCTGCGTCTACGCGAACTTTCGAACGTAGGCCGGGAGGATTCTTTGATCGAGCGCAACTGCGTGACGCGGAATGTTCAGACCCGCCGGCCAGTCGAGGAGTGAAACATAGCATAGCGCCAATCGCGCGGGGAACGCCATCGACGGACGCATGCCAAATCCCGTCTTTGCTCTGCGGGAGATTGGATTACATTCGCCGCACTCCGTTGAGCCCGAATATAGGGGAAGATCGCCATGACCGCGCAAATCGCTGAGCTGACGCCCGCCAGGAAACTCGCGGCCCTGACTGGGGATGCGCCTTTCATGTGCTGGCTGGACATCCCCTCGGCGATGACCGCCGATATCGCCGCCGCCGCCGGGTTCAGGCTGGCGCTGATCGACCTGGAGCACGGGCCGGCCTCGATCGAGACCCTTCAGCAACAACTGATGGCGCTTAGGTCGCGGGGCGCCCGCGCAATCGTGCGCGCGCCGGAAACCTCCGCCGCATGGTTCAAGCGCATCCTGGACCTCGGCCCCGACGGCCTGATGGTGCCCGCAATCAACAGCGTCGAGGAGGCCAAGCGCGCCATCGCTGAGTTCAAATATCCGCCCAAGGGGACGCGCGGCTTTGCGGCCGGCATCATCCGGGCGACGGATTACGGCGCCGACGCCGAGAACTGGGCGGCGCGCTGGAACGCCACGGGGTTCCTGATTCTGCAGATCGAAAGCGTCGCCGGCCTGCATGCGGCGCCCGAGATCGCCAAACTCGACGGGGTGGATATGCTGTTCTTCGGTCCGGCCGACTACGCTACCGATCTTGGCCCGGTCGCAGGCGCGCAGTCGGCCGTGGTGGAGGCGCGAGAGAAGATGCGCCAGATCGCCCAGTCTGCAGGCAAGCTGGCCGGAACGCTGGTCCGGACGGGAGAGGCCGCGCGGGCTTTGGCGGCGGAGGGCTGGGACCTGCCCGCGCTCGGCTCGGACGTGCTCGCACTGCGAAACGGGCTGGAGCGCGAGCTCGCCGTGGCGAAGGGCGAGGTGCGATGACGGACGAGTTGGACCCGCGCGGCCTGATCGCCGAGGCCTATCGGATCGAGGGGATCACCGGCCCTGAATGCCGCTCGATTTTCTTCGATTGGGCGTTGTCGGTCGAAGCCGACGCGGCGTCCGCCATGGCCGCGCTGCTTGACCATTATGCGGAGGCCGCGCCGGATCACCCGATGACCGCAGTGTTGCGTGAGGGCATGGGGCAGACGCCCCGGCCTCGCCGCCGCGCCGGGCGCAGGCGCTGACCGAACGCCGTTCGCGCTAACCCGCCAGCGCCGCCAGTATCCGCGCCCAGCTGCGCGCGCCCTTCTGGAAGCTCTTCAACTCGTATTTCTCGTTCGGCGAGTGGATCGCGTCGTCATCGAGGCCGAACCCGACCATCAGCGAGTCCATGCCGAGGATGTTCTGGAAGTGCCCGACGATGGGGATCGAGCCGCCGCAGCCGAGGAAGGCCGCGTCCTTGCCCCATTCCGCGGTCAGCGCGCCGCGCGTCGCCTCGTAGGACGGGCTTTCATAGGGCAGCACCACGCCGGGCGAGCCGCCATGCGGGATGAATTCCGCCTCGCAATCCGCGGGCAGGTTCTCGCGCACGTAAGCGCGCCACGCCGCCCGGATCGCCTCCGGGTCCTGATCGCCGACAAGGCGGCAGGAGATTTTCGCCGAGGCCTGCGCTGGCAGCACCGTCTTGAAGCCCTGTCCGGTGTAGCCGCCGGTCACGCCGTTGAACTCCAGCGTCGGGCGCGACCAGATCTGTTCCAGCACCGTGCGGCCTGTCTCGCCCGCTGGGGCGGAAAGCCCGACCGCGCCCAGGAACGCCTCCGCGTCGAAGTCCAGCCCCGCCCATTGCGCCTTCACCGCGTCCGAGGGCTCGTCGACGCCCTCGTAGAAGCCGGGCAGGGTCACGCGGCCCTGATCGTCATGCAGCCCGGCCAGGATTTTCGTCAGCACCCGGATCGGGTTCGCCGCCGGGCCGCCATACATGCC
>QKHF01000107.1 GCA_003250135.1 Paracoccaceae bacterium
GTCCCCAGCGGGTCGAGGCTGCGCGGCGGCTCTCCCTTCGCCATCGCGATCCAGTCGAGTTGCTGGCGCAGCAGGACCGAACGGCCGACGCAGATCACCGCAGGCGGCTTTACGCTGGCGGCCTCCGCGTCGTCGGCGGCGCGCGACAGCGTCGTCTCAAGCACCTTCTGGCGGCCGGTCGTGGCGTCGGTGACGATGGCGACCGGTTCGTCCTTGTCCCGCCCGGCTTCGATCAGCGTCGCGGCGATTTCGGCCAGGTGCTTCATCGCCATGTACATCACGATGACCTGAGAGCCTTTCGCAACCGCCTGCCAATCCAGCGCGGTCGGCGTCAAACCGGTCTGATCGTGGCCGGTCAGGAAGGTGATCGACTGGTTCACGTCTCGATGGGTGGCCGGGATGCCGGCATAAGCGAGGCCGCCGATTCCCGCGGTGATGCCGGGGACGATGCGGATCGGGACGCCAGCGCTCACCAGCGTCTGCGCCTCCTCGCCGCCGCGGCCGAAGACGAACGGGTCGCCGCCCTTCAGGCGCAGCACCCGCTTGCCCGCCTTGGCCAGTTCGATCAGGCGCAGCGAGATGTCGGCCTGCAACGGGCTGGGCTTGCCGCCGCGCTTGCCCGCATATTCGATCAGCGCGTCTTCGCGCGCCCATTCCAGAATGCGTGGGTCGACCAGCGCGTCGTAGACCACCGCGTCCGCCTGCCTGAGCGCGTTGAGGGCGTGCACGGTCATCAGCCCCGGATCGCCGGGACCGGCGCCGACCAGCCAGACCCAACCGGGCTGAAGCTCCGGCCAGGCGGCGTCAGGAAGGGAAGGGGGCGTCAGACTCATGGCTTCTCTCTATCCCCATGCGCGGGCGGGGAAAAGCGGAAGCGGCGCATTCCGCTTGCGACGGGCGCCCGCATGCCGCCTATAGTTCGCTCCATGACCCGAAAACCCGCCGGAGAACTCCGCCGTGGCTGGACCACCGGCGCCTGCGCGACCGCCGCGACGAAGGCCGCCTATGCGCGGCTTCTGACCGGCGCGTTCCCGGACCCGGTGGCGATCACGCTGCCCAAGGGCGAGACGCCGAGCTTCCCTCTGGCAGTCCGCCAAGCGGGCGAGGGCTGGGCTGCGGCCGGGATCGTCAAGGACGCGGGCGACGATCCGGACGTGACCCATGGCGCGACGGTGATCGCGCGCGTGGCGCTGGCCGCGCCGGGGACGGGCGTGAAGTTCAGGGCGGGCGAGGGGGTAGGGACAATCACCAAGCCCGGCTTGCCCCTTCCGCCCGGAGAGCCCGCGATCAACCCGGCGCCGCGCGAGATGATGCGCGACGTGGTGGCGGAACTGGCGACGGCGCATGGCGCGCCCGGCGATGTGGAGATCACCATCTCGATTCCCGGCGGGACGGAGATCGCCCGGCAGACCTGGAACGGGCGGCTCGGCATTGTCGGGGGACTCTCGGTGCTTGGCACGACGGGCGTGGTGCGGCCGTTCTCCTGCTCCGCCTGGATCGCCTCCATCCATCGCGGGATCGACGTGGCGCGGGCCGAGGAGTTGAGCCATGTCGGCGCGGCGACCGGGGCGACATCCGAGGCGGCGGTGCGCGAGCTTTACGGCCTGCCGGAAAGCTCGATGCTCGATATGGGCGACTTCGCGGGCGGGATGCTGAAATACCTGCGCGCGAATCCGCTGCCGCGGCTCACCATCGGTGGCGGGTTCGGCAAGATGGTCAAGCTTTCCCAAGGCGCTTTGGACCTGCATTCCGGCCGAAGCCAAGTGGATTTCGGCCAGCTGGCGGAGATGGCCGAAGGGCTGGCGGATCCGGCGCGGATCAGGGGCGCCAACACCGCGGCCGAGGCGCTGGAGATCGCCGGACCCGCGCTCGCCCAGCGTGTGGCCGAGGGTGCGCGAAAGACAGCGCTGGAAACCCTCGGCGGAGCGCCGGTCGAAGTTGAGGTCTTGGTGATCGACCGGAAAGGCGCAATCGTCGGCCGGGCGGGGTTCTGAGCGATGTTCGGCAGGCCGACTGTTCTGTTGCTCGCGGGCACGGCGGAAGCGCGCGAAATCGCCGAGGCGCTGGCCAGAAAAAAGCGCTGGCGGGTGCTCGCCTCGCTGTCCGGCGCCACGGAGGCCCCGGCCGAGTTGCCCTGCGACATGCGCCGGGGCGGGTTTGGCGGCGTCGACGGCATGATCGAGGCGCTGCAATGGGACAATGTGAAGGCGGTGATCGACGCGACCCATCCCTTTGCGGACCAGATAAGCGCCAACACGGCCGCCGCCTGCGCCGAGCTGGGCTTGCCGCGCATCGTGGTGCGTCGGCCGGAATGGACGCCGGAGGACGGCGACGACTGGCGTCCCCAGCCCAGCCTGAAGGCGGCGTCCGAGGCGCTGCCGCTCTTCGCCCGCGCCTTTCTGGCGGTGGGACGCCAGAGCCTCAATCCCTTCGCGCATCGCAAGGACGTCTGGTTTCTAGCGCGGGTGATCGACCCGCAGCCCGGCAAATTCCCGCTGCCGCGCGGAGATTGGACCCTCGGCAAGCCGCCCTTTCCGCTGATGCACGAGGTCACGCTGATGCAGGATTACCGCATCTCCCATCTGGTGGCGAAGAACTCGGGCGGTGAGGCGGGACGGGCGAAGCTCCTCGCCGCGCGCGAGCTGGGGCTGCCCGTACTGATGGTCCAGCGCCCCGCACCGCCCCGCGGCGAAATGGCTGAGACCGCGGAGCAGGCGCTCGCCTGGCTGGGGACGCTCGCCATCTCGTGACGGGCGCTTGCGCGCGGGCTCTGGCCATATCGGTCGCGATTCGGCATTCTGCAGACTGAACGTCGGTAGAGCGTGATGAGGCGGGTATGAGTGAGATAACGGCGCCTGACTCCATGGGGGCGTCTGAAACCATGGGCGAATCAAATTTCATGGCGCGAGTTTTTGGCGAGGAGTCCGGCGTCCGGCAGGCGTTCGGCTTGGGCGTCTGGTTCGGCGCCTGGCGGTCGGGGCGGTTGGGCCGCATCGGCTATGTCGTGGCCGCGTTCGTGCTCTACGGCATGCTGGGCGCGATCCAGTGGTTCATCCTCGATGCGCTGAAGCCCGACCCGTTCCAGTTGACGCCAACGTCGGAGCCAATGTCCGAGTTCGCGCAGTCGGCGACGGTCGCAGCCTCTCTGGCGATGAGCGCGCTGACTTTGGTCGTGGGTCTCAACATCGCGGCGAAGCGCATTCGCGCCATTGGCGCGCCGGGCTGGGGCGGGGCCGCCGTGCTGACCGCGATCAATGGCGTTGCGCTGTTCGCGATTCCGGACCTCGCGTATCCGTGGCTCGCGATCGCGATCATGGTCGCGCTGATGGTTCTGCCGAACGGGCTGTTGGGCAAGCGCTGAGGGCGCTTGCGCGCGCCGGGGCGTGATGCGATGACGCGTCCATGACCCTGACGCAGCTTCGTTATCTCGTCGCGCTGGCCGATTACGGCCATTTCGGCCGCGCGGCCGAGGCCTGCGCCATCAGCCAGCCGACGCTGTCCGCGCAGATTCGCAAGCTTGAAGAGTTTCTCGACGCTCCGCTGGTGGAGCGGCGGCCGTCAGGCGCGACGCTGACCCCGCTGGGTGAGGCGGTGGCGGCGCGGGCGCGACGGATGCTGGATCTGGCCGAGGAGATCGAGGGCGTCGCCCGCCGCGCGGACGAGCCGTTGGTCGGGCCGCTCAGGCTGGGCGCGATCCCGACCCTGTTTCCCTATGTGCTGCCATGGGCGCTGGCGGAGTTGCGCGCGCGCCATCCACGGCTGGAGCTGATCTGCCGCGAGGCGGTGACCGCCGATCTTCTGGACGCGCTTCGGCGGCGGGAAATCGATTGCGCGCTGGCGGCCGAGCCGGTCGACGACCCGGCGCTGACCAGCGAGCCACTGTTCGACGAGCCGCTGCTGGCGGCGCTGCCGCCGGGCCACGCCCTTTCGTCGCAGGTCGCCGTCTCGGTCGCCGATCTTGCGCGCCAAAACGTGCTGGTGCTGGGCGAGGGGCATTGCCTGCGTGATCAGTCCATCGCCATTTGCGGGGCCGAGGCGGCGGGCGAGGACAATTACCGTGCGACCAGCCTTGAGACCCTGCGCAGCCTCGTCGCGGCGGGCGAGGGGGTGACGCTGATTCCGGCGATGGCGGGGCGGCGAGGCGACGACATCGTGCTGAAGCCGCTTTCGACTCCTGCGGCCCGGCGCATTTGCCTGTATTTCCTGAAGACTTCGGCCCGGCGCGGCGAATACCGGATGCTGGCCGAAACGATGCGCGCGGCGCTGCCTGAGGCGGTGAACGCGGCATAGTCAATGCCTATCGCAACTATAGACGCAATCGACTTCACCTATCTCCCCGACTCAGTTTAGAACGGTTCCAAAATCAACCAATCCCTTATTTGGAGAGTATCATGGACGGAAACGACATGGGCGGTTGCCCGGTGGCGCACACGACGTTTGGGGGCCGGTCCAACCGGGACTGGTGGCCGAACCAGCTGAACCTGAAGATTCTTCACCAGAACTCCGCGCTGTCCGATCCGATGGGCGAGGGCTTCAATTACGCCGAAGAGTTCAAGAAGCTCGATCTGAAGGCGCTGAAGAAGGACCTCTACGCGCTGATGAATGACAGCCAGGACTGGTGGCCGGCCGATTACGGCCATTACGGCGGCCTGTTCATCCGCATGGCGTGGCACAGCGCCGGCACCTACCGCACCGGCGACGGCCGCGGCGGCGCGGGCTCGGGCACGCAGCGCTTCGCGCCGCTCAACAGCTGGCCGGACAACGGCAACCTCGACAAGGCGCGGCGTTTGCTGTGGCCGATCAAGCAGAAATACGGGAACAAGATCTCCTGGGCCGACCTGATGATCCTGGCGGGCAACTGCGCCATCGAGTCGATGGGCGGGCCGGTGTTCGGCTTCGGCGGCGGGCGCGCCGATGTCTGGGAGCCGGAGGAGGACATCTACTGGGGCGGCGAGAGCGAGTGGCTCGCGACCTCCGAGATGCCCAACAGCCGTTACTCGGGCGACCGCGATCTCGAGAACCCGCTGGCCGCGGTGCAGATGGGCCTGATCTACGTGAACCCGGAGGGGCCGGACGCCAATCCCGACCCGCTCGCCAGCGGCAAGGATATCCGCGAGACCTTCGCCCGCATGGCGATGAACGACGAGGAGACGGTGGCCCTGACCGCCGGCGGACACACTTTCGGCAAGACCCACGGCGCGGGCGACGCCGCACTGGTGGGCCCCGAGCCGGAGGCGGCGCCGCTGGAGGCGATGGGCCTCGGCTGGCTGTCGAGCTACGGCTCGGGCAAGGGTCGCGACACGATCACCAGCGGCATCGAGGGCGCGTGGACGCCGGACCCGATCAACTGGGACAACGGCTATTTCGACGTGCTGTTCGGGTATGAGTGGGAGCTGGTGAAAAGCCCCGCCGGGGCCTGGCAGTGGACGCCGAAGGACCTGAAGCCGGAGGATTTCGCGCCCGATCCAGAGACCGGCGAGAAGACCCACCGGATCATCATGACCACCGCCGACATGGCGATGCGCATGGACCCGATCTACGGGCCGATCTCGAAGCGGTTCCACGAGAACCCGGACCAGTTCGCCGACGCCTTCGCCCGCGCCTGGTTCAAGCTGACCCACCGCGACATGGGGCCGAAGTCGCGCTATCTCGGCGCCGAGGTGCCGGCCGAGGACCTGATCTGGCAGGACCCGGTGCCGGCTGTGGGTCACAAGCTGGTCGACGAGAAGGACGTCAAGGAGCTCAAGAAGCAGATTCTCGACTCCGGCCTGACGATCCCCGAGCTGGTGTCGACCGCCTGGGCCTCGGCCTCCACCTTCCGCGGGTCGGACAAGCGCGGCGGCGCCAATGGCGCGCGCATCCGCCTCAGCCCCCAGAAGGATTGGGCGGTCAATCAGCCCGCTCAGCTGGCCAAGGTGCTGGAGACGCTTGAAGGGATTCAGGCGGCCTTCAACAAGGAGCACGGCAAGAAGCAGGTCTCGCTCGCCGATCTGATCGTCCTTGGCGGCTGCGCGGCGGTCGAGGCGGCCGCGAAAGCGGCGGGCTGCAAGGTCGATGTTCACTTCGCTCCGGGCCGAACCGACGCGAGCGCCGAGCAGACCGATGTTGAATCCTTCGAGGTTCTGGAGCCGATCGCCGATGGGTTCCGCAACTACGAGAAGGGCAAGTACAGCGTGTCGGCCGAGGAGCTGCTGGTCGACAAGGCGCAGCTTCTGACCCTGACGGCGCCGGAGATGACGGTGCTGGTCGGCGGCCTGCGCGTGCTGGGCGCCAACCATGGCGGCGCGAAGCACGGGGTCTTCACCGACCGCGTCGGCGCGCTGACCAACGACTTCTTCGTCAACCTGCTGGACATGGGCGTGGACTGGAAGCCGACCTCGGGCGCGGCGGACCTGTTCGAGGGCCGTGACCGCGCCAGCGGCGATGTGAAATGGACCGCCACCCGCGTCGACCTGGTGTTCGGTTCGAACTCGCAGCTGCGGGCGCTGGCCGAGGTCTACGGTCAGGACGATGCGGGCGAGAAGTTCGTCGAGGACTTCGTGGCCGCCTGGACAAAGGTGATGAACGCCGACCGGTTCGACCTTGCCTGAACCGCGGCAAACCGGGAAGATCTGGAAGGGCGCCTTCGGGCGCCCTTCTTTTTTTCAGCCTTTGCGTGCATCGTGTATCGTGACCGGGCGCCGCCCTTAAACAACCGCCGGAGAAACCATCATGGCCGTCCCGCTTCCGACAGCGCCCGTCATCGAAGGCGCCGCGACGATCGTGCCTGTCAGGGACGTGCCGACTTCCGCAGCCTTCTATGCCGACGTTTTCGGTTGGGAGGTGCGCGACATGAGCCCCGACGAGACGTTCTGCATCATCATTGGAGACGCCATCGCCCTCTGCCTGATGGGAACCACGGACGAGGCCGCGCTGAACGCGACGCGCAGCCATATCTCGGTCTATGTCTGGGTGCGCGGCGTCGACGCCCTTTATGACTCTCTCCGGCCGGAGCTGGATTCGCTTTCCGACGACCAGGTCCGCGCGCCTTTCACGCAGGATTACGGCATGCGGGAGTTCCATGTGAAAGACCCGGACGGATGCCTGCTGATGTTTGGCGAGGAGGCGGGGTAACCTCTACTCGCCAAGGCTATAGGGGATCACCTCGCGTCGGTTGTGATCGACTTTCAGCGATTTCTCGACCGGCGGCACGGCGCGCTGGTGACAGTTGGCGCGCTCGCAGATTCGGCAGCTGACGCCGATCGGCTCATAGGCGGCGTCGTTGGCCAGATCCAACCCCTCACTATAGACGATGTCGGCGGCGTGCTTGACCTCGCAGCCGAGGCCGATGGCGTAGCGCCGCGTCGGCGCGCGCCAGCCGCCGCCATGCTTGGTGACGTCGGTGGCGAGGCAGAGATAGCGCACCCCGTCCGGCGTCTCGGCCAGCTGGCGGATGATCCTCCCCGGCGTCTCGAACGCCTGATGCACGTTCCAGAGCGGGCAGGCGCCGCCGAAGCGGGCGAATTGAAGCTGGGTCGCGGAGCGGCGCTTGGTGATCGTGCCCGCTTGGTCGACGCGCACGAAGAAGAACGGGACGCCCTTCTCACCCGGCCGCTGCAGGGTGGAGAGCCGGTGCCCGACCTGCTCCACGCTGGCGCCGAAGCGGGCCGCCAGAAGCTCAAGATCGTGGCGCAATTCACGCGCCGCCTTGAGGAATTCCCCATAGGGCAGCATCGCGGCGCCGGCGAAATAGTTGGCGAGGCCGATCTTGGCGATCTCCCGCGCGCTCTGGGTCTGGAACCGGGCGAAATCGAGCGTCGCCTCAAGCAGATTTTCATGCGCGATCAACGCGACCTGGTGGGCG
>QKHF01000218.1 GCA_003250135.1 Paracoccaceae bacterium
CCAGAAGCTGTAGAACAGGATCGCGACCGCGATCAGGCCGCCGATCTGGGGGCCCAGCACCAGCTCCATGACGGACGCGACGATGCTGGCGACGACGATGCAGAGCGCGTGCCATGCGACGACCGAGGTGATCTGCGAAAATGTTCCGACCCCGCCGAACATCCGCCCAACCAGAGTCCCACCGATGCTGAGGACGACGACCTGCACGACCGCAGCGCCGCCGGCGAGAAAGACCAGATCGAAAAAGGTGAAGGCGATGGTCGTCGTGTCGTCGCCAAGATTTGAGGTGTCGCCTAGTTCGGCGAAGTTCTGTTGAAACCCGGCGTCCGAGACCGTCAGCAGCGCGGCCACCTGCAGCATGTTCAGCGTTGTGGCCAATCCGGCGACGAAGGACGAGTCGCGCACCGATTGGCCGCGCGGCAACAGGACCTTCCGCGTATACCCCCGGGGGTCGCGAAACGTCTCGACGATTTCCTTGAACAATTGCGACAGCACGTTTCGCGCCTCGATTCAGACAGGGCCGCCGAACAGCAGCGACAGGCCGCCGAACATGACGGCCAGAACCGCCGCCGTCACCCCGAAAACGCCCCAGGCCGTGCGGAATTTGTTGGCCTGAGCGACGGCGACGCAGAACGCGTAGCCGAAGAACGCCTGTCCGGCCATTTCCGCCGCCAGGGCGAGCTCCGCGCTTCCGGTCAAGGCGCCGGCGCCCAAAGTCGCAGCGAAGACCACCGGCGACGAAGCGAGCGCCGCCCAGAACACCGCCGTACGGGTCTCGCGCCATGACGCCGCTCCGCCGAAAGCGCGGGCGATGAGCCCGGTCAGGGCTGCGACGCCATAAAAGGCGAGGCCCCGCATCAGGACGCCCGAGACGAACTCGGCCCCCACCCGCGCCTGCAACTCTTCAGCGCCCGAGAGGATCAGCGTCGCGGTCTGCCCGGTGAAATAGATAAGGCCCGCCAGGATGATGAGGGCGAGAAGACGCGCCTCGCTCGGCTCAGTGGCCAGCATTGCGCGTGTCGCGCCCTTCATGTCCCAATGGGCGCGCAGCACGCGCCAGAAGACGCCGCCCTCGCCAAGGCGGGAGGACGGCTGCTTCTCGACCTCGATAGAGGATTCCGCGCTCACTCGGACAGGGTCCTGCGCGACATCCAGGCGGCGACTCGGGCGCGGATCACGTCGGCGATGACCTCATCCTCGATTTCGACGATCGCTTCGTCCAGGAAGGCCCTCACCAGCATGTTTTGCGCCGCTTCCCGCGGTACGCCGCGCGACCGGAGATAGAAGAGCGCCGTCTCGTCGACCGACCCGCAGGTGGAGCCATGCGAACACGCCACGTCGTCGGCGTAGATCTCCAACTCGGGCTTGGCGTTGAACTCCGCGCTGTCCGACAGCAGCAGCGCCTGACTGATCTGGTAGCCGTCGGTCTTCTGCGCGTCCGGCTTCACCAGGATCTTTCCCTGAAACACGCCGCGCGCCTTGCCGCGCAGCACCTTCTTGAACACCTGACGGGATTCGCAGCGCTGGGCGTCGTGGGTCACGAACACGGTGTCGTCATGGTGGAAATCGCCGTCTCCGGCCGAGGCGCCCGCGACATGCGCGATGGCGTCGTCGCCGGTGAACTCGACCACAACCTCGTTTCGGGTCAGGCGGCCGTTCACCGTCAGCGTGAAGCTCTTGAATGCCGATTCCTCGCCGAGCCGCGCAAAGATGCCTGTGCCGGCTGTGCGGTCATGGTCCCGCCCCTGCGCGCGCACATGGTGGAAGCCTGCGCCGTCGCCGACCAGAACCTCCATCACCTTGTTGAAGCGCGCGGCCGCCGGGCCGTTCTCCAGCACCGTGAGGTCCGCACCCGCCTCCAGCTTGATGACATGGCGGATGACCGCGTCGCTTTCCGGGTCCGTATGCAGATAGCGCAGGTTGATAGGCCGTGGCGCCTTGCCGGTGACGCGGATCGCAAAACCCTCGCGCGCCACGGCGGTGTTGAGCGCTGCGAGGGGACGTTCGACCGGGGTCTGGCCCGCCTC